>CAZZIQ010000029.1:0-12391 GCA_964654355.1 uncultured Piscirickettsiaceae bacterium | reverse complement strand
TCTATACGCTGAGTAGCGACTACGCCATGAACACTGGGTCCAGCGCCAACTTAACCGCTTCTATCCGTCGCCCCATGGCTGCAGCACTTCTGAATGGCGACATCCAACTCAGCACACCTTCTTCTCTCTCTGGAATCGATCAATGCGGCAACCACGACCTGGTCGGGCTCGCCTCAACCCAAAGCAGCGAAGGTGCAGCAATCAAAGGTGGCGGCACCTTCATCAGGGGCGTCACATCCCCACCCTCTTATGTGCTGAACATGAGCCTACCGGACATTCCTAACCTGATCAGTACGCTGGTCGCGGCCGGCATTCCAGACAAAACGACGGCTGACAAGAACTACAACATTGCGCATGGAGATCCGAGCAGCGATGCCACCTGCAATCTCAATAACATGTATGTCTTGCATGCCACTAATCCGGACTTCAATCTCAAAGCCAGTGGTTGCGGTCTGCTGCTCGTGGAAGGCAACCTAACCATTACCCAAGTGCACTGGCGCGGACTTGCGATTGTTGGCGGTAAATTCGAAGCGAAAGGCAATGCAAGTGCAAATAGCGCAGGCATCACTGGCGCCGTGATTAGTGGTGCGAACACTACAAAGACGGATGTATCCCTCAAAGACGGCGGCTATGTGCAATGGTGCAGCACCGCCGCGAACTGGGCCAATGACCTCACCCGCGAGACCGGTGCGCAGCTGTGGTTCAGTCACTGGACGGACCTCTAACGAAAAACGGTCACCCAACAAAAAACCCGCCGAAGCGGGTTTTTTGTTGGGTGACCGAAGTGAATTACTTCACTTGCGGATCCAGCTCGCCAGCCGCGTAACGCTTGAACATCACTTCCAGTGAAACCGGATTGATTTTGTCGGCCATGCCGGCAGAACCAAAGGCTTCATAACGCGCTTTACAGATTTCCATCATGCCCTTAGTTGATTCCTTGAAGAACTTACGCGGGTCAAAGTTGGAGGTATTTTCTGCAAGGTGCTTACGGATGGAACCGGTCGACGCCATACGCAGGTCGGTATCGATGTTGACCTTACGCACGCCGTTCTTGATGCCTTCTACGATTTCTTCAACCGGCACGCCATAGGTCTGGCCCATATCACCGCCGTAGTTGTTGATGATTTCCAGCCAATCCTGCGGCACAGAAGACGAACCGTGCATCACAAGGTGAACGCTCGGAATGCGTGCGTGAATTTCCTTCACGCGATCGATCGCGAGAATATCGCCCGTCGGCGGACGTGTGAACTTGTAGGCACCGTGCGAGGTACCGATGGCAATCGCAAGTGCGTCCACGCCGGTCTTCTTCACGAAGTCGGCAGCTTCATCCGGATCGGTCAGCAGCTGGCTGTGATCCAGCGTGCCTTCTGCACCAATACCATCTTCTTCACCGGCCTGCCCCGTTTCGAGGGAACCGAGGCAACCCAGTTCACCTTCTACCGAAACACCACCCGCGTGTGCCATTTCGACAACCTTACGCGTGGTTTCCACGTTGTACTCGTAGGAAGACGGAGTCTTGCCGTCAGACATCAAGGAACCGTCCATCATGACCGAGCTAAAGCCGGACTGGATCGAGCGCAGGCACACATCCGGAGAGGTGCCGTGATCCTGGTGCATCACCACCGGGATGTGCGGATACATTTCAGTCGCCGCGATGATCAGGTGACGCAGGAACGGCTCGCCGGCGTAAGAACGCGCACCGGCAGAACCCTGCATGATGACCGGACTGTTGCACGCATCAGCAGCCTGCATGATGGCGTGAACCTGTTCCATGTTGTTCACATTGAAAGCCGGCATGCCATAGCCGTGTTCTGCAGCATGGTCGAGAAGCTGGCGCATTGAAATCAGCATGACTCTCTCCTTCGTTTCAGTTGAGTTTTCGACTCGATGGTTAAATTAATTTCTGAGCCTTTAATCTGGCTCAAGCATTTCACCGACGCGGACAATCTTCATCGCGTTGGTACCGCCGGCAATGCCGGTCAAATCACCTTTGGTCAAGATGACCAGATCGCCATGACGCACTGCGCCACGACGCAACAATTCTTCAACCGCATCCAGGTTCACCTGCACATGATCGGTACTGGTGAGATCAAAGCTCACTGGATATACACCACGATACATAGTGACCCGGCGACGGGTTTGCAGATTACGCGTCATCGCAAAGATCGGGATTCCTGAGCTGATACGCGACATCCACAACGCGGTCGAACCGGACTCGGTAATTGCCGCAATTGCTTTCACACCGAGATGGTTAGCGGTGTACATGGTTGCCATCGCAATGGCTTCATCAACACGACTGAATTCCGTATTGATGCGGTGATCAGAGGTGCGCGCAATACGCTGCTTCTCTGCTTCCACACAAATGCGATCCATAGCAGAAACCACTTTGCACGGATGCTTACCGACCGCAGTTTCACCTGACAACATGACCGCATCGGTCCCGTCCAATACCGCATTGGCCACGTCAAAGACTTCCGCGCGGGTAGGAATAGGATTGGTGATCATCGTTTCCATCATCTGGGTCGCGGTGATCGCCAAACGATTACGCTCACGTGCGCGCTTAATGATGGACTTTTGAACCGGCGGCAACGCCGCGTCACCAATCTCCACACCGAGATCACCGCGCGCAATCATCACCACATCGGCCTCATCTAAGATGTCGTCGATGTTGGTAACCGCTTCGGCGCGCTCAATCTTGGCCACGATTCCACACTCAGACCAGCCGGCATCTGCAAGCAGCTTGCGGGCTTCGCGTACATCATCGCCGGAACGCACAAACGAGACGGCCACGTAATCGGCTTGCATCTCAGCTGCAATCCGAATGTCTTCACGGTCCTTCGCAGTCAAAGCGCCCGCCGACAAGCCACCACCCTGCACGTTGATGCCCTTGTTATTAGAGAGCTCTCCACCAACAACGACGCGACACTGAATACGTGGACCCACAATCTGATCAACCCACAACACAATGCGGCCGTCGTCGAGCAATAAGGTATCGCCACGCTTCACGTCTTCATGCAAATTGGAATAGGTGCTGCCTACGGCTTCGGCATTACCGGCATTGAGATCCAATGCTGTATCAATCGAGAAATCGCCGCCTTCAGCTAGATTAATCGGACCATTGGCAAACTTACCGATACGAATCTTCGGGCCTTGCAGGTCCCCCATCACACCCACCTGTCGGCCGAACGCCCGCGCGCGATTGCGCACATTCTCGGCACGAACCAGATGCTCTTCGCGAGTGCCGTGCGAGAAATTCAGTCGCACCACATCCACACCCGCTTCGATCATGGCGTCGAGCGCCTTCGGATCATCCGTTGCCGGACCGAGTGTGGCGATAATTTTTGTGCGACGGGGCATATAACCTGCCTATCTGGTGTGAATCAAACCGTTTAAATCAAGCAACTTACTTTGCGCGCGCTTCCAGCATCGCAACCGCCGGCAGCGTTTTACCTTCGAGATACTCGAGGAATGCGCCACCTGCAGTGGAGATATAGGACACCTTGTCATAGATGTCATATTTCTGGATCGCAGCGATGGTGTCACCGCCACCTGCCAGTGAGAAGCCCGCCGCATTGGCAATCGCCATGGATACGGTCTTGGTGCCTTCACCAAACTGGTCGAATTCAAACACGCCGACCGGGCCGTTCCAAACAATAGTGCCGGCCTTAGCGATGATGTCCGCCAATTCTTGGGCAGATTTCGGACCGATGTCGAAAATCATTTCGTCATCTACAACTTGATCCGCATTCTTCAGAACTGCCGGTTCGTTTTCATCAAAGTTCTTACCCACCACCACATCAACGGCGATCGGAATGGTGGCATTACGCGCCTTCATCTTTTCCATCAGTGCTTGTGCGGTCGGAACCAAATCGTCTTCACACAAGGACTTACCGACATTGTGGCCGGCTGCCTTGAGGAAGGTGTTGGCGATACCACCGCCCACAACCAGCTGGTCCACTTTTTCTGACAGGGCTTCCAATACGGTAAGTTTGGTAGAAACTTTGGAACCACCGACGATGGCGACCATCGGACGCGCCGGATTCGCCAATGCCTTGGACAGCGCATCCAACTCTTCTTCCAGCAACAAGCCCGCCGCTGCAGTCGGTGCAAACTTAGCCACGCCATGGGTCGACGCCTGCGCGCGGTGCGCGGTACCAAAGGCATCCATCAAGAATACATCACAAAGGCTGGCGTACTTCTTGGCCAGATCTTCGTTGTCCTTCTTTTCGCCCGCATTGAAACGCACGTTTTCGAGCAACACCAGTTCGCCATCCGCGACGTCAGGTGCAGCATCGAGGTAATCCTTCACCAAGCGCACCGTCTTCCCAAGCTTTGCGGAAAGATCATCTGCAATCGGCTGCAATGAGTTTTCTTCGGAATATTCACCTTCAGTCGGGCGACCACGGTGCGACATCACCATGACCTTGGCGCCGGCTTCCATTGCCTTCTTAAAGGTTGGCAGCGACGCAGTGATGCGCGCATCGGAAGTGACCTTTCCATCCTTGACCGGCACATTGAGGTCGGCGCGAATCAGTACGCGCTTGCCGGCGAGGTCGAGATCGTTCATGCGAATGAATTTAGACACGGAAAACTCCTAAATCGAATCGAGGTTCGAAACGAAGAAAGGCGGGAAAGCAGACTTCCTGTCTGCTTCCCCGCCCTCACTCTTAACGTTCTGCCAACACTTACTTGGAAACGTGCTGGACGAAACGCAGCATGTTGCAGGTGTAGCCGTACTCGTTGTCGTACCAAGAAACTACCTTAACGAAGGTGCCATCTAGCGCGATGCCAGCCTCGGCATCAAAGATAGAAGAGTACCCAACGCCACGGAAGTCAGTAGAAACCACCTTTTCATCGGTGTAGCCGAGGGTCTTGCTGATGTCGCCAGACTCGGAAGCCTTCTTCATCGCCGCGCAGATATCTGCATAGCTGGCTTCCTTGTTCAGCTCAACCGTCAGGTCAACCACCGACACATCAGAAGTCGGCACGCGGAACGCCATACCCGTCAGCTTGCCATTCAGTTCCGGCAGCACCACACCCACAGCCTTGGCTGCACCGGTGGAAGACGGAATGATGTTTTCCAGAATGCCACGGCCACCGCGCCAATCTTTCATGGACGGACCATCAACAGTCTTCTGGGTTGCAGTTGCTGCATGCACGGTCGTCATCAGGCCACGCTTGATACCCCAGTTGTCATTCAGAACCTTGGCAACCGGCGCCAGGCAGTTGGTGGTGCACGAAGCAGCAGAGATGATGTTCTGGCCTGCGTAGGTGTCATGGTTCACGCCATACACGAACATCGGGGTCGCATCCTTGGACGGAGCCGACATAACAACCTTCTTCGCGCCTGCATCGATGTGCTTCTGACAGGTTTCTTCGGTGAGGAAGAAGCCCGTGCATTCGATCACGAGATCACAACCAATTTCGTTCCACTTCAGGTTTGCAGGATCACGTTCTGCAGTCAGGCGGATGGTCTTACCGTTGACCTTGAGGTTGTTGCCATCCACAGCAACATCACCTTCAAAGCGGCCATGTACGGAATCGTACTTGAGCATGTATGCGAGGTAATCGGCGTCGAGCAGGTCGTTGATGCCGACCACTTCGATGTCCTTGAAGTCCTTCGCGATTGCGCGGAAAGCCATACGACCGATACGGCCGAAACCATTGATACCTACTTTAATTGCCATGTTTCTAGCTCCTAAATGTTCACCAGACCGATCAAAATCGGCCGTGCAAAGTAAAACCGATCAACCAAGTACGCGGTTTGCAGTCGCAACCACGTTATCCACGTTGAAACCAAACTCCTTGAACAGCTGGCCTGCTGGCGCAGATTCGCCAAAGCGATCCATCGCTACAATGCCGCCGTCGAGACCCACATACTTGTACCAAGACTGATCCACGCTCGCTTCGATTGCGACACGCTTCACACCTGGCGTCAGTACGGAATCCTTATATGCCTGATCCTGCTTATCGAACCTGCAAGTGGATGGCATGGAAACCACGCGCACCTTCTTACCGCTCATCGCATCTGCAGATTCCACTGCTAAGCCGACTTCGGAGCCGGTTGCGATCAGGATAATGTCTGGCGTGCCGTCACAATCCTTGAGGACATAGCCGCCCTTTTCGATGTTTTTGACCTGCTCAGCAGTACGCGCCATCGGCGTCAAGTTCTGACGCGAGAACACCAATGCTGTCGGCGCGTTGTTACGCAGCACGGCCATCTTCCAAGACACCGCAGATTCGACCGCATCACATGCACGCCAGGTTTCAAAACCCGGGATCACACGCATGGTGGCCAGCTGTTCTACCGGCTGGTGGGTCGGTCCGTCTTCGCCCAGACCAATCGAGTCATGGGTGTAGACATAAATGGTGCCGATCTTCATCAACGCAGACATACGCAACGCGTTACGCATGAACTCCATGAACATGAAGAAGGTACCGCCGTACACCTTGAAGCCACCATGCAGGACCATGCCGTTCATCATGTGCGCCATACCAAACTCACGCACACCCCATGACAAGTAGTTGCCGTTGGCTGTTTCTTTATTGATCTTCACAGTGCCCGACCAATTGGTCAGGTTGGAACCGGTCAAGTCGGCAGAGCCGCCAAACATTTCTGGCAGCAGCGGACCCATGGCTTCAATCGCATTCTGCGAGGCCTTACGCGACGCAATGTTCGGGCTGTCGGCTTGGGTCTTGGCGATGAATTTGTCCATCTCGACTTCGAAGTTCGCCGGCAATTCACCCGCCATACGACGCTCGAACTCCGCCGCTTCTGCAGGGAAGGCCGCGCGATAGGCTGCGAACTTTTCGTTCCATGCCGCTTCATCTGCAGCGCCCTGAGCTTTGTGATCCCAACCCGCATAAATATCGGCCGGAATTTCGAACGGCGCTGCCGTCCAACCAAGGTTTTCACGAGTCAGCGCAATTTCATCATTGCCCAGCGGCGCGCCGTGGCAATCGTGCGTACCCGCCAAGTTCGGCGAGCCGAAACCGATGGTAGTGCGGCAGCAAATCAGCGACGGCTTATCGGTCACCGACTTCGCTTCTTCGATCGCCTTATTGATCGCTTCCGGATCATGGCCATCGACATCGGCAATCACATGCCAGTTGTAGGACTTGAAGCGACCCGGAACACCCTTCTCCATCCAATCACCGATGTGGCCGTCGATGGAGATGTCGTTGTCGTCCCAGAACGCAATGAGCTTGCCCAAACCGAGCGTGCCAGCCATGGCGCAAGATTCATGCGACAGACCTTCCATCAAGCAACCATCGCCCATGAAGACATAGGTGTGGTGATCAACGATGTCATGGCCTGGCTTATTGAACTGTGCCGCGAGGGTACGCTCTGCAATCGCCATACCTACGGCATTAGTAATGCCCTGTCCCAACGGACCGGTGGTAGTTTCGATGCCATCGGCATAGCCATATTCCGGGTGACCCGCGGTCTTCGAGTGCAACTGACGGAAGTTCTTAATGTCTTCCATGGTCAGGTTGAAGCCAGTGAGATGCAGCAGTGAGTAGATCAACATCGAGCCGTGGCCATTGGACAGCACGAAACGATCGCGGTCTGCCCATTTGGCATTGGTCGGGTTGTACCTCATGTGGTCGTTCCACAGGACCTCGGCAATATCTGCCATGCCCATTGGCGCACCCGGGTGTCCAGAATTTGCCTTCTGGACTGCGTCCATGCTCAGTGCGCGTATGGCATTCGCCAAGTCTTTCCGTGACGCCATGCTGAAGCCTCCCTTCTCGCGTTTGGTGCGGAGCGGCGCTGTGCCGACCGCAAAATCAGATGCAGGACAACCCGCCCGGGTGACACCCTGTGGTGTCCGCGGGAAGGAAGAACCTGCGGGTTAATCAGGTCGCCGGTCGTGATACCGGCCAAAAGGACGCCGGATTTTCCACCAGTCGGCGCCTGCAGGGCAACGGTCGCCGCCCTGCAATCGCCAATGAGCCCATAAACTGCAGCAAAAACGCAGTAGATACGGACACGATTTCGAAAATTTCGATCAATAAATACTTATTAATCAACAAATATGATCAATCTTCGCTCACCCACTTGATCGAACAGCCCATACTCGGAATCTGCTGCACAGGGCCCTTGCCGGTTTCGATCACCTCTAGCATGCCTTCAAACAAGTCACGACGCGCACCTTCCGGCGCCGTTTCTTTGCGGCTGGCATCAAAGCGCCCACGGTACTGCAGCCCCAAATCGGCGTTGTAGCCGAAGAAGTCGGGGGTACAGACCGCGCCAAAGGCCTTGGCCACCGACTGATCCGCGTCCAGCAAATAGGGAAAAGGGAAATCGAACTCTGCTGCAACCTGAGCCATGTTTGCGGGCGAATCCTCTTCATACTGAGTCGGATCGTTCGACATGATCGCCACCGCGCCCAGCCCCATGCTCATCAGCTCACGCACATCGCGTACAAGGCGCGGACGAATCGCTTTGACATAAGGGCAGTGGTTGCAAATAAACATCACCAACAAGCCCTTTTCCCCGCGCGCGCTGTCCGGCGTCCACAGCCGACCTGCCGTATCCGGCAACTCAAATCCAGGAATCGCGGCACCAAAATCACAGACCGGGGTTTCTACGCTCACCATATTGCTTGCTCCAGAATTTAATTTGAGGGGGGTGCGCACGATGGCACTTCGAATGGGGCCGCATTCTACGGATGCAGTTCGACACTTCATCCCCACAATTTTTGGTGATATCACACAGCGGCGCAGCAAAACCCCAGCACAGGTTGACACCGATTCGAGCAATCTCTACATTGCTCGCACAGCGCCGATTTGAATCAGATTGCGGGCGCTTAATAAATCCGGCTAAAGCGATTAGGTTCCGAATATCGAAACCCGCTTGGCCGTGAGGCCGGCGGGTTTTTTCATGCACGCATGAAGCTCGTCGCTCCCACGAACACACCACGAAGACAAGCGAGAACTGCCATGTCCCAGACCAC
Organism: uncultured Piscirickettsiaceae bacterium; assembly: GCA_964654355.1. Lineage (GTDB taxonomy): Bacteria > Pseudomonadota > Gammaproteobacteria > CAZZIQ01. The sequence goes on along the minus strand of CAZZIQ010000029.1, from coordinate 3,431 downwards.
ACTGTTCACTTCCGAATCCGTATCCGAAGGCCATCCGGACAAGATGGCAGATCAGATTTCAGACGCCGTGCTCGATGCCATCATTGCGCAAGATCCGCACGCACGCGTCGCTTGTGAAACCCTGACGAAGACCGGCATGGTGGTGCTTGCGGGGGAGATCACCACCTCAGCGAAGGACATTCCTTACGAGCAGCTGGTGCGTGATGTAGTCAATGACATCGGCTATGACCATTCCGACAAGGGCTTTGACGGTGATACCTGCGCGGTCATGAACGCGCTCGGTCAACAATCCGCCGACATTAATCAGGGCGTGGACCGTGGCGACCGTGAAAAGCAGGGTGCCGGTGACCAAGGCCTGATGTTCGGCTACGCCACCAACGAAACCGAAACCCTGATGCCAGCCCCGATCGATTATTCACATCGCTTGGTCCGTCGTCAGGCCGAAGTGCGTAAAAACGGTGAACTCGGCTGGCTGCGCCCAGATGCAAAATCACAGATCACCTTCCGCTACGAAGGCGGTAAGCCGGTCGCGATTGATGCGGTGGTGCTGTCGACTCAGCACGCGCCGGAGATTGAGCAAAAGGATCTGCATGACGCAGTCATGGACATGATCATCAAACCAACCCTGCCGCACGAATGGTTGCATGCCGAAACCAAGTACCACATCAACCCGACCGGTAAGTTTGTGATTGGTGGGCCGATGGGTGACTGCGGCCTCACCGGGCGCAAGATCATCGTCGACACCTACGGCGGCATGGCCCGTCACGGTGGCGGCGCATTCTCCGGCAAGGATCCATCCAAAGTGGATCGCTCGGCAGCCTATGCGGGTCGTTATGTGGCCAAGAACATCGTTGCCGCAGGCTTGGCGGATCGTTGTGAAATCCAAGTGTCATACGCGATTGGTGTTGCCGAACCGACCTCGATCAGCATCAACACCTTCGGCACCGGAAAGATCAACGACGACGCGATTGTGAAGCTCGTGCGCCAGCACTTTGATCTGCGGCCATGGGGCATCATCACCATGCTCGACCTGCTGCGTCCGATCTATCGCCAGACCGCGGCCTATGGCCATTTCGGTCGTAACGACATCGACTTGCCATGGGAACGCACAGACAAGGCCGATGAACTGAAATCCGCTGCAGGCGTCTGAATTCTGGTCTAGACTATCGATTCTTTCCGGAGGGAGCGTTGCGACGGGAACTCAAGAGCGAGTTTCCCGCCAGGCCTCCGGATGCTTTTAACTAAGCAACGGCGCTCGTGATCTTCAACCTCATATAGGAGACACGAGCATGAACGCCGTCGAATCCATTCGCACTGCAGCGCACACCGACTACTACGTCGCCGACATGAACCTTGCCGCCTGGGGCCGCAAGGAAATCCAGATTGCTGAAACCGAAATGCCGGGCCTGATGGCTACGCGCGCGAAGTACGCGCCGTCGCAGCCGCTGAAGGGTGCGCGCATTGCGGGCTCCTTGCACATGACCATCCAGACCGCGGTTCTGATTGAAACGCTGACCGCTCTCGGCGCTGAAGTGCGCTGGGTTTCGTGCAACATCTACTCCACCCAAGATCATGCTGCCGCCGCCATCGCTGCAACCGGCGTGCCGGTGTTCGCCTACAAAGGCGAAACCTTAGAAGAGTATTGGCAGTTCACCCACCGCTTGTTCGAGTGGGACGGCAATCCGGCCAAAGATGGCGCCAATATGATCCTCGATGACGGTGGCGACGCCACCATGCTGCTGGTACTGGGGAGTAAGGCCGAAAAAGATCTTTCGGTCCTGAACAATCCGGGCAGTGAAGAAGAGCGCGTGCTGTTTGCCGCGATCAAGAACAAGGTTGCCGAAGATCCGACTTGGTATTCCACCCGTCTCGCGCAGATCAAGGGCGTCACCGAAGAAACCACCACAGGCGTCCACCGCTTGTATCAAATGCAGGAGCGCGGCGAACTGCCGTTCCCGGCCTTTAACGTGAACGACTCCGTCACCAAGTCCAAGTTCGACAACCTGTATGGCTGCCGCGAGTCACTGGTCGACGGCATCAAGCGTGCCACCGATGTGATGATCGCAGGCAAGATCGCAGTCGTGCTCGGTTATGGCGACGTGGGCAAGGGCTCTGCACAATCACTGCGCGGCCTTGGAGCTACCGTGTGGATTACCGAAATCGATCCAATCTGCGCATTGCAGGCCGCAATGGAAGGCTACCGCGTGGTGAGTATGGATGAAGCCGCTTCGCAGGCGGACATCTTCGTCACTGCAACCGGCAACTTCCACGTGATCAACGCCGAACACCTGCTACAGATGAAGCACGAAGCGATCGTCTGCAACATCGGTCACTTCGATAACGAAATCGATGTGGCCAGCCTTGAGCAGTATGAGTGGGATGAAATCAAACCGCAGGTTGATCACATCACGCTGCCGAGCGGCAACAAGATCATCTTGCTGGCCCAAGGCCGTCTGGTGAATCTCGGCTGTGGCACCGGCCATCCGAGCTTCGTGATGTCGAACTCCTTCACCAACCAAACCCTGGCGCAGATCGAACTGTTCACCAAGACGGATGAGTATCCGACCGCGGTGTACACCTTGCCGAAGCACTTGGATGAAGAAGTCGCACGCCTGCACCTCGACAAGATTGGCGCCAAGCTCACCAAGCTCACCGACCAGCAAGCGAAGTACATCGGCGTAGCGGCACAAGGTCCGTACAAGCCAAACCACTATCGCTACTGATCACGGCAATGTCGGTCGTCTCTCGCGACTTCAGCCTCGAGTTTTTCCCGCCCAAAACCGATGAAGGGCGGGAAAAACTGCGTGCCGTACGCACCGAATTGGTGAGTGCAATTGCGCCCGCCTATATCTCGGTCACGTTCGGCGCAGGCGGCTCGACCCAAGAAGGCACCTTCGACACTGTCGCAGAGATTCAGGGCAGCGGCACCGCCGCGGCCCCACACCTCTCGTGCGTTGGCTCCACCAAGGACAGCATTCGTGGACTACTGAAGCGTTACCAAGACGCGGATATTTCCCGCATCGTTGCGCTACGTGGCGACATGCCGTCGGGAATGCGTGACGCGGGTGAACTGCACTACGCCAATGAACTGGTCACCTTTATTCGGCAAGAAACCGGCGATCACTTTCACATCGAAGTGGCGGCCTATCCGGAATTCCATCCGCAAGCGACCAGTGCGCAAGCCGATTTGAATCACTTTAACGACAAAGTGAAGGCCGGCGCCAATGGCGCCCTCACACAGTACTTCTACAACGCCGATGCCTACTTTCGTTTCTTGGAAGACGCACAAGCACTCGACATCAACGTGCCGATCATTCCCGGCATCATGCCGATCACGAATTACAAAAACCTCGCGCGCTTCTCCGACGCCTGCGGTGCAGAAATCCCGCGCTGGATTCGGCAACGCCTCGAAGGCTTTGGGGACGATCTAG
>CAZZIQ010000028.1:0-12783 GCA_964654355.1 uncultured Piscirickettsiaceae bacterium | reverse complement strand
AGGGTCGTCGGTGGGCCTGCGGCCTCCGTTGGATCGAATCCTCTCGCCCCGACCATTTTTTATTCGGGTTGCAGAGGGTCGTCGGTGGGCCTGCGGCCTCCGTTGGATCGAATCCTCTCGCCCCGACCAAATTCACAAAACACGTCACTGCGAGGAGGCCGCAAGGCCGACGTGGCAGTCCATGTGTTTTCAGGTGTCAACATGATCCTTCACCCACAACTCAAAAAGGATTGCCATGTGCTGGGCGCATTACCGCTCAGCGCGGTCTTGCTGTTGAACGACACACGTTACCCCTGGGTTGTGTTGGTGCCGCAGCGTGAACAGGTGCGGGAGTGGATTGACCTGAATGAAACGGATCGTCAGCAACTGCTGCTGGAGTCGTGTCAGGTGCAAGAGGCCTTACGCGACCTCTATCATCCGGAAAAGCTGAATGTTGGCTTGCTCGGCAACATCGTGCCGCAGTTACATTTGCATCATATCGCGCGCTTCACCACGGATCCGGCCTGGCCGGGCCCTGTATGGGGGCATTCAAAGGCTGAGCCGTATACGGATCTTGCGTTGCAACAGCGCAGCGCTGACTTGAAAGCCGCGCTCGGTATCTAACGCACAGACTTAGTCGACAAGCTCTACCCAAACTTCATTGCGACGCAGGAAGCTGGGCACAAACGGTGCATTGTATTTGGCGAAGATGGGCTCACCCAAAGTGGTCTTTCCATCTCTGTTTAATGCATCAAGCAATGCGCGTTCCTGTTCGCGGTAGCGGTCTTGATCCCAGTTTCCGCTGTAGCGGCGTACAGCAATTGTGCGTGATGCGACTTCCTCAAGCTGTATCCGTGCGTCATTCGGAATGGGCAAGGTTTCGAGGTTCCATTCGCGCGGCATGAAGAAACGATAGCGATAGCGGCTTGCGCCCGGCGTATGCGGCTGCATGTTAACGGGCGCAGTCATCGCAATCTTTTGATTGGGTGCGTCTGCTTGTTGGGTGGTGATGCCCCGGATGCGGTTGTTGCCAAAGATGTAATCGGCAAGAACGCGAAAGCCTTTACTGCCAATCTCATCAAAAGCGCCGTCCACATCGAGTGTTGCGGCAATCAAGGCTGGATAGTGCCGTACTTCATAGTCATCGGTTTGTGTGAGGACTGTATAGTCGGGTTGTTCAGCAGCCAAGAGCGCACCTCCAGGTAAAAGCAGTGCAAAGGCAAAGAGTAGGGTCTTCATGCCTGCAGTGGCGCAAGATCAATCACGCTGGGCTGCAACACACCGTAGATGTGTCGCCCAGCGCTGCAGGCGTTTACAAAGCGGCTGTGCGCGTTCCAGGCCCCACCAGCCGATTCATGAATGTGGCCGAAGATATGAAGGCGCGGCTGGATTCGTTCGAGGGCGCTGGTGAGCTCAGGGCAGCCGGCATGTTTGCCTTTCCAGGTGCGGTCCAGCACAAACTTGGGCGGCGTGTGGGTGATGAGTACGTCGATATGACTGGGGATTTGGTTCCAGATTGGCATCAGGCTTTCGTCGATCGGCCAGTTAAAGGCCCAATCGTAAAACCACGGCTGCCACGGTGTCCCGTAGAAGCGCAGGCCATCGATTGTAATTTCTTCATCCTGTAAGTAGCGCGCATTCTTCAGCAATGCATGTGGGGTTTGCGTCTCCTCAAACGGCACGTCGTGGTTGCCGGCCACAACGATACGTGTTGCAAAGGGCTGTTCGCCTAGCCAGTCATCAAAGTCCTCAAGGAGTTCACGCGCGGTTTTGCGTTCGCGACAAATGTCACCGGCATGAATCAGCACATCGCCTTCGGGAAGCGCAAGTTTGCGGTGCCAGCCATGCGTGTCAGAGATGCAAACAATCCGCATGTGAGGAATCAAATGATTCAGGGAGACAAGCGTTCGCGTGTCCAGCCATGAGTGGCTTGGCGGTAGAGCAGGCGATCATGTAGACGGCTAGGGCGCCCCTGCCAGAATTCGATTCTGCGTGGCAGTAGACGGTAGCCGCCCCAGTGCGGTGGGCGCTGAACGCCGCTGCCGGCCGGTTGTTGTGCATGCGCTTCGATCAGTTGTTGCATACGCTCTTCAAGCGCCTCGCGTGCTGGAATCACTTCGCTTTGATTCGATGCCCAGGCGCCTAGGCATGACTGTTCTGGGCGTGCTGCGAAGTAGGCATCAGATTCGGCTTGAGTGATCTTGAATGCGGGGCCTTCAATGCGGATTTGTCGCTCAAGACTTGGCCACCAAAAGGTCAGCGAGGCTTCGGGGTTGGCAGAGAGTTCACCACCTTTGTGGCTGTGATAGTTGCTATAGAACACAAAGCCACGCTCATCATGCTCACGTAAATACACAATGCGCACGCTGGGCCGACCGTTCGGAGTTACCGTGCCCAGTGCGCATCCCTGCGCTTCTTCGATGCCTGCGGCAAAGGCTTCGCGGTACCAATGATCAAAGAGCTCGATTGGGTCTGTGGGGCTTTCGCTTTCTAGCAAACTACCGCGCGTGAATTCGCGGCGGGGATAGTCGGTCATGATGAGATCTTAGGTAGGTTCTTAAGCGGCGGCTTGTTCAGTTTCTTGAAGGTTTTGGTACAGCGCATCCCAGAGTTGCTTGCGCGCCTGCAGTGCTTCGATCGCAGCGGCCTCTGCATCCGCCCACGCATGTTCGTCGTTTGCGCAGACAACATCGAGTAAGTGATACGCCATCGGACCATGGCTGTCACCATCGAGTTCGATGTGGCGTTCGAGGTAAACCAAAAAGGTGTCGAATACACCGGGTTGCTCGGCATTCAGTTGATCGACGATCTCTTTGAACATTGTAGGGATCATGTCCTCGCGTCCAAAGGTAAAGGCGGCAGCACGCGCCGCCAGCGAACCTTGTTCAATCCACTTCCATGTTTGCTGTACGAAGGCCTGGGCGGCAGGCGGCACAGGACATGGTTTCCATGGATGATCGTCATGATCGCAGTGACGCAAGAGGCAATCGAGTGCTTGCGTGTCAGCGCCTGCTTGTTGCATGGCTTCGCGATAGAGTTCGAGATGACTGATGTAGCGCTCACCAACCTGATCAGATTCTTCTTCCAGTACGAGCTCATTAATGAAGCGGCGCACCAAGCCATCACCGATGGGTCGCCAGGGTGGGCGGACACGAGTGAGCTCGACTTGTAAGGATTTCAATAAGGACATGAAGTCCCAAACCGCATAAACGTGGTGTTCAAGAAATGCGCGCACCTGATCTGCATTGCGGAGTGAGCGATACAGTGGGTGGTTCCGAATCTCTTCTCGCAACGGCGCAAGCGCTTGCTGGATTTGCAGAACGCGTGGCGGAATGCTGTTGAGATTACGGCGTAGCGAAGAGGTTGCCATCAGGCCGCATCCTTGCTCACAGCGTCGGCAGCGTTTGAGGTTTTGAGCTCCGTGGTGTCGCCGAGCGCCGCTTGCAGCAGCAACATCGGCATTTCTTGATTCTGCCCAATGTAGTTCGCTACTCGAATGGGTAGCTGCGGATGATTGGCTTGCGCTTTTTCCAGCTCTTCAGGGATGTCATGTGCAACATGACGGCCGGCAGAAAGGAAGTAGGGCAATACAGTGACTTGCGTTGCACCTGCGGCAACACAGGCATCAATGCCTTCTGGAATTTCTGGTTCCGCGAGTTCGAGAAAGGCGGGTATGACTTTGTCGAAACGGTCCCAAGAGATGGATTCAAGGCGTGCAGCCAACTCGCGGACTTCTTCGTTGGACGCAGCGCGTCGGCTTCCGTGGGCGACGAGTAAAAGGATGTGCATGTGGTTCTCCGCGTGTAGGTGGGTTCAAGGTGGGGGATATGACCCCAAAATTCAAGCAACCTGCTTGAGTTGTTGAAAACGTTCGAGGGCTGCGGCGCGACTGGCTTTCAATTCCACCAGCGGTGTGGGGCGGAATGTCTGATTCCCCAGCCAGTGGTCTATATAGACCCGATTCGGGTCGAATTTCTCCGCTTGCATATCCGGATTAAAAATCCGGTAATAGGGTGCGGCATCGGTGCCGCAGCCCGATACCCATTGCCATCCAAGCGTGTTACTGGCGAGGTCGGCATCGACCAAGGTATCCCAAAACCAGCGCGCACCTTCATGCCAGGGGATGCCGAGGTTCTTGGTTAGATAAGAGCCCACGATCATGCGCACCCGATTGTGCATCCAGCCGGTTTCCCAGAGTTCACGCATGCCTGCATCGACCAGGTCCACGCCGGTCTCGCCACGCTTCCAGGCCTCCAGCCATTCTTGTTGTTGTTGCGCACTCAGTGCACGCCACGCGCTGGCATCCTCAAAACGCGTGTCCAAGGACTGATTTGCGGAATGCGGAAAGGCATGCAGCACATGTCGGGCAAATTCACGCCAACCGACTTCCGCGAGGAAGCGACGTGCACCTTCGCGTGCAGTTGCCTCGGGATGGTTCTGAAAGATGGGTTCGCCGTGCACAAAGATCCGCCGCGCCGAGATCTCACCGAAGTGCAATGCTGCAGATAAACGACTGGTGCCGTGTATGCCGGGTACGTCACGCATCTCGGCATAGTGTTCGACTGGCTCTGCCAGAAAGGCTTCGAGCGTGTCCAGTGCGTGTGCGCTGCCAGGTTGCCAGTGTGCATGCAGCTTGGGATGCCAGGCATAGCCTTTGAGTAAGCCGAGCGCATCCACCTCTGTCGGGTCCGCTTCGATCGCAGCAGCGCAAGGCTTCGGCGAATCCAACAGGGTAGGTGGGTCATCGCGAAGATGTTGGCTCACCAGCTTCCAGAAGGGCGTGAACACACGGTAGGGTGTGCCATCGGGTTTGCGCACCTGTTCGGGCGGCAGCAGGCAGTCGTCTTCAAAGGATTGGTGATGAATGCCCGCTTTGTCTAGCGCGCGACGAATTTGTTCATCTAGGGTTTCGATTTCAGGCTCGACGACACGGTTCCAAAAAAACGAGTGCGCGTTTTCTTCTTGAGCGATACGCAGCAGCGTGGATTCAGTGCCACCGCGTGCGCAATGCAAAGGAATACCGAGTGCAGCGAGCTGTTGTTGCAGGGCGAGCACGCTGTGATGCAAATACCAGCGCGTAGCACCGCCGGCCTGCCACGGTGCCAGCGCATCGGGATCATTGATGTAAAGCGCACGCACACTCATGCCGCTACGAAGGGCAGCCTGTAGGGCGGGGTGATCTTCGGTGCGCAAATCGCGACGCAGCCAGACCCAGGCTGTCTTAGCATTCGCAGGCATGACTATTCCTCCGTCTTGCGCGCGTTGCGGCGACGGTCTCCTGGGATCGGATGCGGAGGAATGTGCGAGGCAAGCACCTTGAGTGCCACAGAAATGCGCGGGCCGAGCGGAATGCCCCCGGCTTGCTCAAAGCCCGCGGTATGGTGGGCGCTGCCCGGGCCACCGAGAAAGATGGGTAGGTTGATTTGTTGCATCAGGTCAGCCAGGTGCTGTTCCGCATTACTGGAGACCCGCGCATGGGCGGAGAGCACGATCCCTTTTGCCGCGGAGCGTTCAGCGATGTGTGGGATTTCTTCCAAGGGAAGATTCGCGCCGAAATAGAGCACGCGATAGCCACGCGCCATTGCGGAAAGGGCGAACAAGGTGAGCCCGATCTCATGCTGGGAGCCTGGCATGCAGGCGCAGATGATGCGCGCACCGCGTGCTTGCCCCGCCGCATGTTGAAAGCCTTGTCCGAGGCGGTTACGCAGCCAACTCGAGAAGAAGTGTTCTTCGGCTATCGCGCCAACACGCCCGCGCCAACTCGTGCCCAGATGTTCGAGCACTGGCTCAATCAGTCTTTCGGTAATGAGGTCAATAGGATAAAGCGAGGTCACCTCATTAAAGATGGCTTCCAGACGCTCACTACTGAAGTCGCGAATTGCGTCGAGGCATTTGCTTTGCAAGGTCAGCCAGTCAGAACTGGGTTCGCCGGCTGTTGCAGTTTCAATCAGGCTGTCTTCGCTCTCGGCAAGGGTTTGCACCATGTGCTGGAGTGAATGGCCTTCTTCAAGCAACACCAAAATCCGCTCAATGCGCGCCACGTCGACTTCGCTGTAGAGACGATGTCCTTTGGGGGTGCGCTCGGGGTTGATCAGGCCATAGCGACGTTCCCATGCGCGCAGCGTTGAGGTGCCCACGCCTGTCCGCTCCGAGAGGACGCGGATGGGGAAGCGCTTAAACGCCTGCGATTGCGCAGGGCTAGTGTGGCCTTCATCGGGACTGCGCGATTCGTTGAGCGGGTTAGTCATAGAGGTGTCTTGTCGGTTGTGACAGATTTGTGAAAATCCGGTTGTAGAAGAATTGTACAAATAAACTTGACATGTACAAGTATCGTCTCTACCTTCAGCTCCATGTCAAAAACCACAGCCTCCCGTTTGAACTGGATTGCCCTGCAGCGCAGGGTTGTGCGCGGTTTGGGTTTTTCCTTATTCCTGCTGGGTTTGGCGGCAGGCTTGCAAGCCTTGTTGACCGGAACCGCTTCCGCTGAGAGTGCCACCATGACCGCTAAACATTGCGCGCCTTTATTGGATTTCGAAAAGCGTCCGCTGGGTGGCGACACCCCCATGCGACTGTGCGAGGCGTATGCGGGCCAGGTTGTGGTGATCGTCAACACTGCCAGTAAATGTGGCTACACCCCGCAATATGAATCGCTGGAATCGCTCTATAGCGAACGCAAGAAAGACGGTCTGGTAATCCTTGGTTTTCCCTCAAATGATTTCGGTGCGCAAGAGCCGGGCAGTGAACAACAAATCGCAGAGTTCTGTCGGCTGACCTACGGTGTTGAGTTCCCGATGTTTGAAAAAACGCATGCGGCCGAGGCCCAAGCCGATCCGCTCTACCGTGGTCTCGCTGAGGCTGCTGGCGGCGAGTTTCCGCGCTGGAACTTCCATAAATATGTGTTGGGGCGTGATGGCCGCTTGCTGAGTAGCTTTAAGAGTGGCATTGACCCCAAGTCTTCCGAATTTATGCGCGTGATTAATGATGCGCTGAATGCCCCCGTGTCTTGAGCCCAGTTTTGGAGAGACCCTCATGATGAAGTTGCAAATAGATGTCGCCGCTGAATCCCCGTTCGAGTTGTATATGGCACTTGCTGAGGTAACGCGTCAGCTGCGTCAAGGTATGCGCGAAGATGCTGGGATGATTTGTGATGGCAAGGCTGAATATGATTTCTGGCTTCAAGAATTGCCGCACGAAATTGAGGTAGCAGTTGAGGAGGCGGCGTGAGTTCACGTTTTCGTGGGGTGTCCGGTTTTCAACACGGTCGTGCCCCTAAGTTAGGCATTGTTCTGGTCAATCTCGGTACCCCCGAGGCACCCACAACACCTGCATTGCGTAAATATCTGGCTGAGTTTTTGTCCGATCCGCGTGTGGTCGAAATTCCCCGCGTGATTTGGATGTTGATTCTGCACGGCATCATTTTGCGAGTGCGGCCGAAGAAGTCCGCTCATGGCTATGCCACGGTATGGAGTGACGAAGGCTCGCCGCTGATGGCAATTTCTAATCGCCTTACGCAGAAAGTCGCTACCGCGTTACGTGAGCAGATTCCGGGTCCGGTTGAGGTGCGATTGGCGATGCGTTACGGGCAGCCTGCAGTCAATCGTGTCCTGACCGAACTACAAGATGCTGGCTGTGAGCGTTTGTTGGTCGTGCCGCTGTATCCGCAATACTCTGGCGCAACGACGGGGTCGGTGGCTGACGCGGTGTTTGCAAGTCTGCAGCGCTGGCGATGGGTGCCCGAGCTGCGCTTGCTCGGTGCGTACCACGATGATCGTCGTTACATTCGCGCGCTGGCTGATTCGGTGCGCGCACACTGGCTGCATGTCGGGGAACAAGGGCATTTATTGATGTCGTTCCATGGGATGCCGCGTGCGACGCTGGATGCGGGTGACCCTTATCACTGTCATTGTCACAAGACGGCCCGCTTGCTGGCCGAGGAGTTGGGTTTGCAGCCAGGGCAATGGGAGATCGCGTTCCAGTCACGCTTTGGTCCCGCTGAATGGTTGCAGCCTTATGCTGCCGAGCGTTTTGAGGCCTTAGCCAGCGAAGGCAAGGATGCACTCACGGTTGTCTGCCCAGGGTTCTCGGCGGATTGCCTCGAAACTTTGGAAGAAATTGCGATTCAAGGACGTGATAGTTTTCTTGAGTCTGGTGGGCGTCACTTTAGCTATGTGCCTGCCTTGAACGAGTCTGAGGCACATGTGGCCTTGATGGTCGAGCGTGTTCTGGAGCATGCGGCGGGTTGGCCAGAGTTGGATGCTGCGCAGCAGGCAGGTCAAGTCGGCGCCTTGCAAACCAGTGCTGATCAAGCCCGTAGTGCAGGTGCGGCGTTCTAAGCCTGAGTTGTGGCGCTATGTCACACAACATCTCTCATGAAACACCTCCTTCACGTCCACGCGTGGCTGTCAGTGCATGCTTGTTGGGTCAGTCCGTGCGTTACGACGGTGCGCACAAACGTGATCGTTACCTTACGGATCACCTAGCTGAAGTCATCGACTTCATTCCGGTCTGTCCGGAAGTTGAGGCGGGTTTCGGCGTGCCGCGACCAACGATTCAGTTACGCAAGTTTGATGAGCAGATTCGGGTGGTGCGCAGTGATGATGCCGCAATCGATGTGACGGCAAAAATTGATGCGGTTGCGCAGCAACGTGCGCAACAACTTTCGGGTGAGATCAGCGGTTTTATTCTGAAGAAAAAATCCCCGAGTTGTGGCATGGAGCGCGTCCCGGTGGCGATCGAGCCGGGTCGTCCATACGACCGTTCCGGAACAGGTCGCTTTACTCAGACTTTCCATCAGTTGGCGCCCTTGGTCCCACTCGAAGAGGAAGGGCGCTTATGTGATGCCGCGTTGCGTGAAAACTTTCTTGAGCGTGTGTATGCCTTGCATCGTTGGCAACAGCTGGACCTTAACCAGCCCTCCGCGTTCGTTGACTTTCATGCACGCCATAAATTTATGCTCATGGCGCGTGGGGGCGATTGGTACGTGCGCCTTGGGCGTATCGTTGCTGGAGTGACGCGAGAGAACAGCGCTGATCGTGCGCAAGCGTATATTCAACACTTCATGCAGGTGATGGCGCGGGTGGTTACACGCAAGCGTCAGATCAACGTATTGCAGCATGCGATGGGCTATCTAAAACAAGATTTGGCTGCTGCCGACAAGCAAGAACTATTAGAAGTATTTCAGGCCTATCGCCAGGCTTATGTCCCCTTGGCGGTGCCCTTGACGCTGTTACGTCATCACCTTCGCAACCACCCCCAAGAATACCTTGAGCGTCAGCACTACTTGGCGCCTTATCCGGATGCCTTGGCATTGCGTGCCGCGATCTAACCGTAGTTCTGAGGATGACGGATGAATGCGCCTGAGATGACCACATTTTCCTCGCCGAGCGCGCACGCATTAACTTTGAACAGTGTGGCTGCGGTCACTTTTTGGGTGCGTTGGTCGGATGGCGCCGTCGAGCACGAAGAGGAATGGCATGTTCCGCGCTTCAGTGTGTTGCGCGAAAGCCTGTTTCTGCCGAAGGCATTGGGTGATGGATTGTTCGGGCTAGAGCCAGGGCAGAGCCTTCATGCTCAGTTGAAGGCTGGTGAGGTTTTGGACGCCTGGTTAGAGCGCGACTGTGTTTCCTTACCGCAGCACGCCTTTGATCGTCAACTCCTACCCGGTATCGAGCTTGTCCCCCGAGTTGGACGTTTTTATCCGCAGGGCGTGATTCATGGTTGGCAGGGTGCGAATCGTGAAGATCGTCGTCCGCTGCGCGTGCTTGCGGTAGATGCAGAAACCATCACGGTTGACCTCAATCATCCCATGAGCCGTTACCCGCTTGCGGTTGACCTTACGGTCGATTCGATCGATGTAGAACAGGATCTCGATGGTGGCTTTTGTGCTGCACCGCTTGATCAGCTGCTTGAATTTTCCGGAATGGCGGCATGCTTGCCGGATGGCAGCAACACGGAGTACGTGAGCGATGTGGCCCTGCTGCGGCGCGAAGACGAAGCGCCAGATGCCGAGTTTTATGCGCAGCCACGCATGCTACAGCACCTCGATGCACGTGCTTTACAAACTGTTAACGCCCTCTATCAGCGTCTGATTCCCAAACAGGCAGCTGTACTGGATGTCATGGCGAGTCACGATTCGCATCTTCAAAACGTTTCTTTATCTGTGCTGCATGTGTTGGGTATGAATGCAGAAGAGCTCGCGGCGAATGCTCTTGCGAGCACGCGTACGGTGCAAGACCTTAACCAACGGGAGACCTTGCCCTGTGCGAGCAATAGCCTCGACGCCGTCGTTTGTACGGTCTCAGTGGAGTATCTCCGCCGGCCGCTGATTGTATTTGCAGAGGTCTTACGCGCGCTCAAGCCAGGTGGGGTGTTTGTGCTCACCTTCAGCAATCGCTGGTTTCCAAGTAAGGCAATTGCAGTATGGAGTTTGTTGCAAGACTTCGAGCGCTTGGGCTTGGTGAGCCAATGGTTGGGCGAGTCGGGATTTGTGCAGCGCCAGACCTTTTCTTCGCGTAATTGGCCGCGTCCGCAAACGGATGCCTATGCCGCGAACATTTCAACTTCCGATCCCGTCTATGCGGTCTGGGGCTACAAGCCGCAGCCCTCACAAGTGGAGCGCTAAGCGATGCCTACCCGTGATTTGTTCTTTGATCTCAATCGTGGCCGTAATGATCCTGCGCGTGTGCGTTCGTTACAGCAACGTGCACAGGCAGATGATGCAGAAGCCTGCTTTGCTCTCGGTTTGTTGCTGGCGGAGGGGCGTGGCATTGATGCGGACATTCCTGCGGCTTGTCGTTGGTTGCAGCGCGCCCATGAACTCGGTGATCGCGACGCACAAACGCTGTTGTTTGCGATTCAGGCACAGCATTTTGGTGAACTGGAGCCCAGCTGATGAATGCTACAGTCCGGCCACTCGCGGTTGTTTCACCCATCGCTTTGGCTGTGGGCATACTGGGCCTGATTCCCTTTCTTGCGCTGACTGGGCTCGCTTGGCGTGCTCCGCATGGGCATACCACTTGGCCATTTGATTTGCTTTATGGTTATGCCGCGGTGATCTTGAGCTTTATCGGTGCGGTGCATTGGGGGGTGGCCTTACAGCAGGCGAAGGCGCCACCGTTTCTTCTACTGTGGTCGGTTCTGCCCGCTTTGATGGGGTGGAGTGCATTGGGGTTGCCGTATGCGGCAGGATCCATTGCCTTGGTGGTGGCCTTCGTGTTGTGTTGGATGGTGGATCTGCGTTTGACTTGGGTGGGTTATCTGCCTCGTTGGTACATGAATTTGCGCCACGGCCTGACAGCAGTGGTCATTCTTTGTTTGGTTGCGACCTGGCCTTTGGTGAATCCTGCGCTTGGGCGTCATTTCATTCCGGCACATGATTTCATTCAGAGCCCGCACAGTCCCCAGGGCAAGCATCCGCAGTGGGTGCAGGAGTTGATGACACCTGGAATCGAGGTCTGAGCGTTCGCACACCTGACGCTTACGGGTGTCGTTGGATGTCATGCTCAGGCGCGTGTCTGTAATAACCTCATCAGCTCATCGTCATACAACAAGACCGGATTGGTTTTCATTGAGCTTCCGCGGCTGTTGGCGACAATCAGCGCAAAATCTTTGGGGTCGACACCATAGTGATGTAAGCGCTGAATGCCCAGCTTGGTGGTGATTTGGTGGAGCTGATCGATCCAGCGTGTGAGTACATCACTTTCGGCACCCCCATACTCTGGCAGAAACAGTGCGGCGACCGCGGTGTATTTGTTTAGTGCCACATCATCCGGCGCGCGTAGGCGTAAGGCCTTTACATTGAGTTCGGTTGCGGCCGCCACCAATGTCCCACAGGCGGCGCCATGAGGAATGGGTGAAAACGCGCCGAGCGGCGCAGCCAAGCCATGTACGGAACCCAGTCCTGCTTGTGCAAGCGTCACGCCGGAGAGATAAGCGGCCCACATCAGTTCTGCGGCATGGTGTCGATGTGCATGCTTACGTTGTGCCGCATCGTTGGCAGCCATGACGGAGTCCACCCATACCTTGAATGCAGATAGCCCTTCCCAGGCCAGTACATCCGTCCAACGGCTGGCGCGGGTTGAGACATACGATTCCAGCAGTTGTGTGAAGGCATCCAGCGCTTGCTCGGCGACCCGTGTCGACCAGTCGGAGAGCAAGTCCGGGTCGAGCAGTGCGGTGTGAGCGATTAAGTCGGGGTGACGGAAACTTTTCTTGTATCCGGCAACCTCGCCTTGGGTGGGTTGGGACAGTACGGCATTCATGGTTGCTTCCGAGCCTGTACCTGCTGTCGTCGGCACCGCGATCCACGGCAGTGCCGGTCCGGAATAGGGCAGCTCTGGGCCGACGCCCTCAAGGTGATCGAGCACGCGGTTGCCTGGTTTAATGAGTCCTGCCAGCGCCTTACCGACATCCAGCACACTACCGCCACCCACGGCGAGCACAAATTCGGCATCCAGGGTTTGCAAATCGTTTACCCACTGATCAAGCTGATGTGGGCTTGGTTCGCCGTGGACTTCAACCGGCATCCACTGGATGCCGCTCTGCAGTAAGGCTTCTATCAATGCAACGCCGGCAGGATGCTGTTTTAAGGACTGCGCACCGGTCACGAGCACGCCACGGTTGCCGAGTTCGCGGCAGCGTTCCACGAGTTCGTGGCGTACGCCGCTGCCAAAGCGTAGGCGCGGGAGACGTTGGCTGAGAAAGGATTGGGTTAAGTCGGTGTGCTGCATGACAAAGCCGTAATGAATTTGCGGGATCTGGAAAGCGGGTATGGTACCGTGCTGCTATGAATGAATTCCTCCATGC
>CAZZIQ010000027.1:0-12820 GCA_964654355.1 uncultured Piscirickettsiaceae bacterium | reverse complement strand
TGTCGATGATGTGTAATGAGCATGCTTATGTGATGTCGATTGAGAAGCTGCTCGGTATTGAGGCCCCAGAGCGTGCGCAGTACATCCGCGTGATGTTTGATGAAGTCACGCGCATTCTCAATCACCTGATGTGGCTGGGTACGCACGCACTGGATATTGGTGCGATGACGGTGTTCTTGTACTGCTTTCGTGAGCGTGAAGATCTCATGGATGCCTATGAGGCGGTTTCTGGTGCGCGCATGCACGCAACCTATTACCGTCCGGGCGGTGTCTATCGTGATTTGCCCGAAGCCATGCCAAAACATGAGGCTTATCCGTGGCGTGATGCGAAAGAGACTCGTCGTCTCAATCAGGATCGCGCCGGCAGTTTGCTTGATTTTCTTGAGGCCTTTACCGAGCGTTTTCCACAGAAAGTGGATGAATACGAAACTTTGCTAACGGATAACCGCATTTGGAAGCAGCGTACGGTTGATATCGGTATTGTTACGCCAGAGCGTGCTAAGCAGTTGGGTTTCTCGGGTCCGATGATTCGCGGTTCGGGGATTGCTTGGGATTTACGCCGCAAGCAACCTTATGAAGTCTATGAGCGGCTCGATTTTGACATCCCAGTCGGCGTCAATGGCGATTGTTACGATCGTTATTTGGTGCGTGTGGAAGAGATGCGTCAGTCGAATCGCATCATTCGTCAGTGCATTGACTGGTTGCGCAACAATTCTGGTTCGGTGATGCTGGATGACCATAAGGTTTCGCCGCCGCCGCGTGCAGAAATGAAAGAAGGCATGGAGGCCTTGATTCACCACTTCAAACTGTTCACGGAAGGCTATTGCATTCCTCCGGGGGAGGCCTATGCGGCTGTGGAACACCCTAAGGGTGAGTTCGGCGTCTATTTGCTCTCCGATGGGGCAAACAAACCGTATCGTTTGAAATTGCGTGCGCCGGGTTTTGCCCATCTGTCTGCCATGGATGAAATGGCGCAGGGCCACATGATTGCTGATGTAGTGGCATTGATTGGCACCATGGACATTGTGTTTGGTGAGGTAGACCGCTGATGGCTTTGCTCACTGCAGATTCATTGGCTGCGATTGATCGCTGGCTTGCAAAGTTTCCAGCCGATCAGCGTCAGTCTGCCGTGATGCCAGCGCTGACGATTGCGCAAGAGCAGAATGGTGGCTGGTTGACCAATGAATTGATGGATGAGATTGCCGATTACCTGCGTATGCCAAAGATTCAGGTGTACGAAGTTGCAACCTTCTACTCGATGTATGAATTGAAGCCGGTGGGTCGCACCAAGATTTGTGTGTGCACCAACATCTCTTGCATGTTGTGTGGGTCTGAGCAGGTCGTAGAACATCTCGAATCACGACTGGGCATCAAGATGGGGCAGACCACCACTGACAATGCGTTCACCCTAAAAGAGGTGGAGTGCTTGGGTGCGTGTGTCGGTGCGCCGATGTTTCAGATTGGCCCGAATTATTACGAGCATCTCACTGTTGAGAAGATTGATGACATCTTGCGCCAACATGGTTGGCAAGGCGCACCTCAGGGAGGTGAAGCATGAGCAATCAAGTCTGCTTCCGTACCTTGCATGAAGATCAGCCATGGACGCTCGAAACCTATCGCCGCAATGGGGGCTATCAGGTATGGGAGCGCATCTTGCGCGACAAGATCCCGCCCGAGGATTTGATTGACGAAGTGAAAGCGTCAGTCTTGCGTGGTCGTGGCGGTGCGGGCTTCCCAACCGGTTTGAAGTGGTCGTTCATGCCACGTTCCGCACCGGGCCAGAAGTACATTGTTTGCAACTCAGATGAAGGCGAGCCGGGCACCTGTAAGGATCGTGACATTCTGCGTTATAACCCACATCAGTTGATTGAGGGTATGGCGATTGCTGGATACTGCATCGGTGCGACCGTTGGCTACAACTACATTCGTGGTGAATTTGTTGAGCCGATTCATCGCTTTGAGGCGGCCTTAGAAGAAGCGCGTGCAGCGGGATTGCTGGGTGACAACATTCTGGGCAGTGGTGTGGAGATGCAAATTCACACGACGCTGGGCGCAGGTGCATACATCTGTGGTGAAGAAACCGCGCTACTCAATTCCATCGAAGGTAAGAAGGGCCAGCCGCGTTTCAAGCCTCCGTTCCCTGCAGGTTATGGTCTGTATGGGCGCCCGACTACGATTAATAACACAGAGACCTTGGCTTCTGTGCCGGTGATTCTGGCGCAAGGTGGTAAGCACTTTGCTGACATGGGCATCGAAGGTGCAGGTGGCGAAAAGCTGTTTTGCGTTTCGGGGCATGTGAACAATCCGGGGAATTTCGAGGTTCCGCTTGGGACACCGTTCTCGGAGTTGTTAGAAATGGCGGGTGGGGTGCGCAAGGGTCACAAGCTTAAGGCCGTGATTCCCGGTGGTTCGTCCACGCCCGTGGTGCCGGGGGAGATTATGATGGATCTCAACATGGACTATGACTCGATCGCTAAGGCAGGTTCCATGTTGGGTGCGGGCTCCGTCATCGTGATGGATGACAGTACCTGCATGGTGAAAGCCTTAGCCCGTATCTCGCACTTCTATTACGAAGAATCCTGTGGTCAGTGCACCCCGTGTCGTGAGGGTACCGGTTGGTTGTCTCGTGTTGTGCACCGCATTGAGCATGGGCAAGGTCGCAACGAAGACCTGGACTTGCTGGACAGCGTGGCGAGCAACATTGAAGGTCGCACCATCTGTGCACTGGGCGATGCGGCCGCGATGCCGGTGCGCAGCTTTATCCAGCATTTCCGTGAAGAATTTCAGTACCACGTGGATCACAAGACCTGCATGGTGAAGGCCGGCTGAGCATGAGCGAAGACACTCTCATCACGCTAGAAATCAATGATCAGTCGATTCAGGCCAAGCCTGGACAAATGCTGATCGAGGTTGCAGATGCCCACGGTATTACCGTGCCGCGTTTCTGTTATCACAACAAGTTGTCTGTTGCGGCCAACTGCCGCATGTGTCTGGTTGAAGTGGAGCGTGCACCGAAGCCGTTGCCGGCGTGTGCCACGCCAATCGCAGATGGCATGAAGGTGTGGACACGCTCCGCAAAAGCACTCGCTGCACAAAAGGGTGTGATGGAGTTCTTGCTGATCAACCATCCGCTCGATTGCCCGATTTGTGACCAGGGTGGCGAATGCGACTTGCAAGAAATGGCGATGGGTTTTGGTGGCGATGTCTCACGCTTCTCCGAAGGCAAGCGTGTTGTTCGCAACAAAGATCTCGGCCCATTGGTTTCGACCGATATGACTCGCTGCATTCATTGCACCCGCTGTGTGCGTTTCGGTGAGGAGTTGGCAGGTGTGGTTGAGCTTGGCGCGACCGGTCGTGGCGAGCACACTGAGATTGGCACCTATGTACAGCATGCCTTGGAGTCTGAGCTCTCCGGTAACGTGATTGATTTATGCCCGGTGGGTGCGTTGACTTCGAGTCCATTCCGCTATCGCGCACGTCATTGGGAAATGCAAAACCGTGACGGTATTGCAATGCATGATGCGCTGGGTTCAAACATCACATTGCAGATTCGTGAAGGCAAGATCATGCGCGTATTGCCGCGCGAAAATGAATTGCTCAATGAATGCTGGTTGTCCGATCGCGATCGTTTTAGTTATCTCGCTCTGGAAAGTACGGACCGTCTTGTGCATCCCGAGATTCGTAATGCACAAGGACAGTGGGTGAGTACGAATTGGGAAACTGCCTTGCAAGCGGCAGCTGAGGGTTTGCGTAAGGCAAACCCTGCGCAGACGGCAGCGTGGGTTTCCCCGTCATCGACCTTGGAGGAGTTGAGCCTCGCAACGCGCTGGATGCAGGCCATGGGTGTGCAGGGCATTGAACATCGTTTACGCGCACAGGATTTTTCTGCAACTGCGGCAGGCGCGATGCCTGGCATGTCGTTGACGCCTGCCGAGCTTGAGCAAGTGGACGCGGCGTTTGTGATTGGTTCGCAGTTTGCGCATGAACAGCCGCTCTTGAACATGCGTCTGCGTAAGGCTGCGCTGCGTGGAGCCCAGGTCAGCGCGCTGAATGCACGCAGCTATCGTTTCAACATGTCGCTCGCACAGGAGTGGATCCTGTCGCCGGCACAATGGGCAGATGCGCTGGCACAAGTGTTAAAGGCCTTGCAAGAAGCGGGTGCTTCCAGCGCGAACTTCCCGGGTCTTGATGCGTTGTTGCAAGGTGTGGTGGTCAGTGAAACTGCACGCACCATTGCCATGTCTTTGCATGATGCAGAGCGTCCAGTTGTCGTGTTTGGCGCGCTTGCGGACTCCTCAAGCCATGCGCAAACCCTGCAGCAATTGACCCTTGCATTGGTAGACATAACGCAGGCGCAGTTTGTCTGGCTTCCAGTGGGGGCGAACTGTGCTGCTGCTACGCATGTCGGCGCGATGCCAAGCGACGGTAGTAACGCCTTGGGTGTTCAGCTCGAGCAGGGTGTTGCTGCAGCTCTCTTGTTGGGTATTGAGCCGGATCACGACATCGCGGATGCGCGTGCCATGCAGGTCTTGCGTGCAGCCGAGCAGGTTGTTGCGTTGACGGCTTATGACAGTCCGGCGCTGCGTGAAGTCGCGAATGTGTTGTTGCCGATTGCGGCGTTTGCGGAAACCTCGGGCAGCCAAATCAATGCGCTCGGTCATGCGCAGTCGTTTGCCGCTGCCGTGGCTGCACCAGGGGAAGCACGCCCGGCCTGGAAGGTGCTGCGGGTACTGGCCAACCTGTCGGGTGTTGAAGGCTTTGAGGAAAGCAGCTCAGAAGAGGTGCGTGACGGCGCGCTGGTCACAGCACCGGCAGCGCCAAGCCTAGGTGCTTGGTCTGTGCCTGCCTCTCTCGCTATATCCGATGAGATGCTGGCTGAGCAAAACATTTATGCGATTGACATGACCGTGCGTCGCTCGCAAGCCCTGCAAGGTACGCCGTTGGCTCGGGATGATGCACAACGCATGGGAGGGGCGGCCTGATGGATACCCTTCTGAACGTATTGTGGAATGTGTTGAAGATTATTGTGGTGCTGGTGCCGCTATTGGTGGCAGTTGCCTATCTGACCTATGCCGAGCGTAAGGTGATCGGTTGGATGCAAGTGCGTATCGGGCCGAAGAAGGTGGGCTGGAATGGCCTATTGCAGCCGATTGCCGATGCCCTGAAGTTAATGTTCAAAGAAATCATCATTCCAACCGGTGCCAATAAGACGTTGTTCATTATTGCGCCGATTTTGGCGATTGCACCGGCCTTAGCTGCGTGGGCAGTTGTGCCGTTTGATGATGGTTGGGTGCTGTCGGACATGAACGCAGGGCTGTTATTTGTTTTGGCGCTGACCTCGATGGGGGTTTACGGCATCATTTTGGCTGGCTGGGCATCGAACTCGAAATATGCATTTTTGGGCGCGCTGCGCTCCGCGGCGCAAGTAGTGTCCTATGAAATTGCGATGGGCTTTGCTCTGGTTGGCGTCTTGATGGCGGGCGGGAGTCTGAATTTGGGAGAGCTCGTGCGTGCGCAAGAGGGGAGTATTCTCCATTGGTACTGGTTGCCGCTGCTGCCACTGTTCGTGGTGTATTTCATCTCCGGCGTTGCCGAAACCAACCGCGCGCCGTTTGACGTAGCGGAAGGGGAGTCTGAAATCGTGGCAGGCTTCCACGTGGAGTATTCGGGTATGGCGTTTGCCGTATTCTTCCTCGCTGAATACGCCAACATGATTTTGATTGCGGCTCTGGCCAGTCTTATGTTTTTGGGTGGTTGGCTTTCGCCATTCCAAGGAGT
This sequence comes from uncultured Piscirickettsiaceae bacterium, assembly GCA_964654355.1. Lineage (GTDB taxonomy): Bacteria > Pseudomonadota > Gammaproteobacteria > CAZZIQ01. Next base: position 7,042 of record CAZZIQ010000027.1, on the reverse strand, counting down.
CCCGGTATTGGATGCGGCAACCGCATGGGTCCCGGGCATTCTCTGGTTCTTCCTCAAGATCGCGATTTTCTTGTTCTTATTTTTATGGTTCCGAGCGACTTTTCCACGTTATCGCTATGACCAGATCATGCGTTTAGGTTGGAAGGTTTTTCTTCCCGTTACCATCGTGTGGTTGTTGGTGGAGGGATTAGCGATCTATTTCGGAATCGGGCCGTGGTTTGGTGAAGGCATTGCCAGTGCGGCCATGATTGACGTGGGGGTTGCAGCATGACCCAGTTGATGAAAAGTCTGCGCCGCTCCGTTCAAACGTGGACCTTGGCCGAGTTATTCCGCGGCCTCAAGATCACGGGCCGTTATTTGTTTAGCCGCAAGTTCACACTCGATTACCCAAAAGAGCGCGCGCCAATGTCGCCGCGTTTCCGTGGATTGCATGCGCAACGTCGTTATCCGAATGGTGAAGAGCGTTGCATCGCTTGTAAGCTGTGTGAGGCGGTATGCCCTGCGATGGCGATCACTATTGAAGCGGAGCCGCGTGAAGATGGTAGTCGTCGCACCACGCGTTATGACATCGACTTGTTTAAATGCATTTTCTGCGGCTTCTGCGAAGAGGCCTGCCCGGTTGATGCGATTGTCGAAACCCGGGTTTATGACTATGTGTTCGAAGAGCGTGGTCGCAACGTTATTACCAAAGAAGAGTTGCTTGCGGTTGGCGATAAATACGAGGAACAGATTGCTCGTGATCGCGCCGAAGATGCGCGTTATCGCTGAGTGAGTCACTGAGTAGCCCAGACATGGATCAGATTTTGTTTTACATCTTTGCAGCCATCCTTGTGATTGCAGCGCTGCGCGTGATTACTGCACGCAGTGCGGTGCATGCCGCCTTGTTTTTGGTGCTGAGTTTTTTTACCAGTGCGGCGCTCTGGTTGCTGATTGAGGTTGAGTTTCTCGCGATTGCTTTGGTCTTAGTCTACGTTGGCGCGGTGATGGTGTTGTTCTTGTTCGTGGTGATGATGTTGGACCTGAATTTGGCGCCGCAGCGTGAAGGTTTTGTGAAGGCCTTGCCAGGCGTTTTGGTGGTTGCTGCGATCGTTCTGGCCGAAATGGTTGCAGTGTTGACCTTGCGTGAAGGTGGTGCTGTCGAATTGGTGCGCAATTCGGCTGAGTACAGCAACACCGAATCCCTCGGCGTGAGTTTGTTCACGCAACACCTTTTTGCTTTTGAAGTCGCTGGTGCGATTCTATTCGTCGCCATTGTTGCGGCCATCGCCTTGGTGCATCGCAAGCGCGAAAGCGGGCGACGTCAGTTCATTGCGCGCCAGGTTGCTGTACGTCGTGAAGATCGCGTGCGTTTGTTGGATATCCGCGAGGAGGAAGGCTGATGGAATTGAATCAGTACCTGATTCTAGGCGCGATCCTGTTTGTGATTAGTCTTGCTGGGATTTTCATCAATCGTAAGAACGTCATTATTTTGCTCATGGCGATTGAGTTGATGCTGTTGGCGGTCAATACCAATTTTGTCGCGTTCTCGGCGTTCCTTGGAAACCTAGAGGGCCAGGTTTTTGTGTTCTTTATTTTGACGGTTGCTGCAGCAGAAGCAGCGATCGGCCTGGCAATCCTCGTTCTGCTGTTCCGCAATAAGGGCAGTGTTGCAGTCGAAGACTTACGCGAAATGAGGGGCTAGGTAGTGGAACAGATCTATCTCGCGTTAGTTCTCGCGCCGCTCTTTGGTAGTGTCATTGCGGGCGTGTTCGGCAGTTGGATTGAGCGTCGTGTCGCTGCTCTAGTCACCATTGCCGGTGTTGCGGTGTCGTTCGTGTTGGCACTAGTTGTGTTCAAAGATACGGTGCTAGATGGAAATCTGATCAATGGCAATGGCTCGGTTGATATTTATACCTGGATGGTCAGTGAAGGCATTCAGTTCAAGGTTGGCTTCCTGGTCGATAACCTGACTGCGAGCATGTTGCTGGTGGTGAGCTTTGTTTCCCTTATGGTGCATATCTACACCTTGGGGTACATGGCGGATGATCACCATAATTGGCCAGCAGGTAGTCATGCGGGTGCCTACGGCTATCACCGCTTCTTTAGTTATATTTCGCTGTTCACCTTCAGTATGTTTATGTTGGTGATGGCCAACAACTTCATGCAGCTGTTCTTCGGCTGGGAAGCAGTGGGCCTTGTGTCATACCTACTGATTGGTTTCTGGTTCCAGCGCGATACTGCGATTTACGCTAACCTGAAAGCGTTCTTGGTCAATCGCGTCGGCGACTTCGGCTTCCTGCTTGGGATTGGCGCAGTTCTGTTCTTCTTCGGTTCAATGGATTACCTCGAAGTCTTTGCGAATCGTGAATCGATTGTGGGTAAGGAAGTTGAAGTATTTGCGGGTGTACCGTGGTCCGCAATTACCCTGATCTGTATCTTGCTGTTCATCGGTGCCATGGGTAAATCGGCTCAGGTGCCCTTGCATGTATGGTTGCCCGATTCGATGGAAGGCCCGACCCCGATTTCTGCCTTGATTCATGCCGCAACCATGGTCACCGCGGGGATCTTCATGGTGGCGCGCATGTCACCGTTGTTTGAAATGTCAGAAACTGCACTGTCCGTGGTACTCATTATCGGCGCGATCACGGCGTTCTTTATGGGGCTGCTTGGACTGGTACAGAACGATATTAAGAAGGTCGTGGCGTACTCAACCTTGTCCCAGCTGGGCTATATGACCGTTGCGCTTGGCGTGTCGGCTTATGCTGCAGGTATCTTCCATCTGGTGACCCATGCGTTCTTTAAGGCGCTGCTGTTCCTGGGCGCCGGCTCCGTGATCATCGCCATGCATCACCAGCAAGACATGCGTCATATGGGTGGCTTGCGGAAATACATGCCGATCACCTATTGGACAAGCTTGATTGGCTCTCTAGCTTTGATTGGCTTTCCGGGGTTCTCCGGCTTCTTCTCGAAAGACGCGATCATTGAGGCGGTACATGCATCCACTTTGCCGGGGTCGGATATTGCGTATTGGGCAGTGTTGAGTGGTGTGTTTATCACGGCGCTGTACAGCTTCCGCATGTTCTTCTTGACCTTCCACGGACCTGAGCGTTTCCGTGATAGCCATCATGATGAGGCGCACGGGCATGACGATCATGACCACGCTGGGCATGAGCCGCATGAAACGCCTTGGGTAGTAACACTGCCGCTGGTTCTGTTGGCGATCCCGTCCGTGGTTGTCGGCGCACTCCTGGTTGAGCCGATGCTGTTTGGCGACTATTTCAGCGGCGTCATCCATGTGCTGCCGCAGCATGATGTATTGGCGCAGCTGAGTGAGGGCTATCACGGTGTGCTGGGCTTTGTATTGCACGGCATGATGATGCCGCCGTTCTGGTTAGCGATGGCCGGTGTGGCCACGGCGTGGTTCTTGTTCCTCAAACGCCCTGATCTGGCGAGTGTCATTGCGGATCGTTTGTCGATTCTTCGCCGTATTTTGCTCGCGAACTATGGCTTTGACCGCTTCAATGACGCTTTCTTCGCTGGTGGTAGTCGTGCTTTGGGGCGTTTGTTGTGGCAGAAGGGCGATGTGAGTCTGATCGATGGAACCATGGTCAACGGCAGCGCACGTTTGGTTGGTTGGGTTTCGGGGATCGCTCGACACTTCCAGAGTGGTTACCTTTATCACTACGCCTTAGTGATGGTGTTGGGCTTGGTGCTAGCGCTCGGCTGGTTCCTTTTTTTCTAAGTTGAAGCAGTTCGAGAATTTGCATGGCTGACGCGCTTACCTTTCCGCTTCTCAGTGCCTTGATCTGGTTCCCGGTGATCGGTGGGCTATTGGTGCTCTGGGTGGGGAATCGTTTTGGTCATCTCACTCGTGGTTTGGCTATGCTGATAGCGGTGATTACGCTGTTGTTGTCGTTGCCGTTGGCAATGCAGTTCGATACTACGACCGCGGCAATGCAGTTCGAAGAGAAGTGGTTATGGATTGAGCGCTTTGGGGTGTATTACCACCTCGGCGTGGATGGTATTTCAATGCCATTCATTGTCCTGACCAGCTTTATCACTGTGATTGTGGTGTGGGCTGCGTGGGAGGTCATTCAGGATCGCTTCGCCGGTTATCTTGCTGCGTTCTTGATCATGACTGGATTGATGAATGGCGTGTTTGCCGCATTGGATGCGGTGCTGTTCTACATTTTCTGGGAAGCACAGTTGATTCCGATGTTCTTGGTGATCGGAATTTGGGGTGGGCCGAATCGTATCTATGCCACCATCAAGTTCTTTCTTTATACCTTCCTTGGCTCAGTATTCATGTTGGTGGCGCTGCTTTGGTTGTATCAGCAGGGCGAGAGTTTCAGCATCCTTGCGATGCATGAGTTGCCACTGGCGCTGAATGCGCAAATTTGGTTGTTTGTGGCGTTCCTCTTGGCTTTTGCAGTCAAGGTTCCGATGTGGCCGGTTCATACCTGGTTGCCGGATGCGCACGTTGAGGCGCCGACCGGTGGCTCGGTCGTACTTGCGGCCATCATGTTGAAGATGGGTGCCTATGGTTTCTTGCGTTTTTCGCTGCCGATCGCACCCGATGCGGCACGTGAGTTGACCGATCTGATGATTGTGTTGTCGCTGATTGCGGTGGTGTACATCGGTTTTGTCGCGCTCGTACAGAAAGACATGAAAAAGCTGATTGCCTATTCATCGATCTCGCACATGGGTTTTGTCACTCTGGGTTTCTTCCTGCCTTTCGTGATTTACAGCGCCAACGGGAATTTGACCGGTGCGGCACTAGGTGTGGAGGGTGCGATCATTCAGATGATTTCGCATGGCTTTATCTCTGGGGCGATGTTCTTGTCGGTTGGGGTGTTGTATGACCGTATGCATTCGCGCCAGATTGGTGATTACGGCGGTGTGGCGAACACCATGCCAGCCTTTGCCGCGTTCATGATGTTGTTTGCCATGGCGAATTCTGGTCTTCCGGGCACCTCGGGTTTTGTAGGGGAGTTCATGGTGATCCTCAGTGCGTTCCATGCCGACTTCTGGATCGCCTTTCTTGCAGCAAGTACCTTGATTTTGGGTGCAGCCTATACGCTGTGGATGGTCAAGCGTGTGGTCTACGGCAAGATTGGTAACGATCAAGTAGCCGCATTAAAAGACATTGATGGCCGCGAATTCAGCATGCTCGCGGTCATCGCTTTGTTCGTCTTAGCGATGGGCATTTATCCGAAGCCAGTGGTGGATGTCTTGCATGTCTCGGTCGCAAACCTGCTGGAGCACGTGATGCTCAGCAAGATCCCGCTTGTGCCTTAATCGAGGGGATTTCTATGAATTCTGAAGCCGCAAGCACTCCGATGCTCTTTAACCTCAGTGTGGTGATGCCTGAGATCGTGCTGCTGGGCGCGATCTGTGCAGTCTTGATCCTGGATTTGTTTTTACCTAAACAGCAGCGCATTTGGACCCACATCGCTTCGCTGGTTGCCTTGTTCCTAACCGCTGCATGGGTTTGGTCCGGGGCGCCAGAACAGGCGCAATCGGCTTTTAATGGTTCGTTTGTGCGTGACCCCTTATCAGATCTGTTGAAGCTATTTGTTTTGCTTAGCGTGGGTCTGGGTCTGGTATATGCGCGCGCCAGTTTGGCGCCGCGGGGCATGTATCGTGGCGAGTTTTATCTGTTGGCGCTGTTCGGCACGCTAGGGATGTTGGTGCTCATTTCTGCGCACAACTTACTGACCTTGTATTTGGGGTTGGAGCTGATGTCGTTGTCCATGTATGCCTTGGTGGCTTTGCAGCGTGATTCAGCGCGTGCATCTGAGGCGGCGATGAAGTATTTCGTGCTTGGTGCTCTGGCATCTGGTTTCTTCCTGTATGGCGCATCTATGCTCTATGGCCTGTCCGGCAGTTTGCAATTATCTGAGGTGTCGGCGGCGGTTGTGGCTGCACAGCAGGGTGACCGTTTGTTTGCCGTGTTTGGTTTGGTTTTTGTGCTGGTGGGTATGGCGTTTAAGTTGGGTGCGGTGCCATTCCACATGTGGGTGCCGGATGTGTATCAAGGAAGCCCGACTGCGGTGACGCTCTATCTCTCCAGTGCGCCTAAGCTCGCGGCCTTTGCCTTGATCTTGCGAGTGCTGACGGAAGGGTTGGGTAGCCTGCATGTTGATTGGCAGCAAATGCTGATGGTGCTGGCGGTATTGTCGATGGGGTTGGGTAACTTGGTAGCGATTGCACAGACCAACCTCAAGCGTATGTTGGCCTATTCGGGGATTTCCCATGCGGGCTTCTTGTTGCTTGGCTTGCTTTCGGGCACCCAAGAAGGTTACGCCTCTGCCTTGTTTTATGTCGTGGTCTACGCGCTCACCAGTGCCGCTGCCTTTGGGTTGATCTTGATCTACAGCCGCGCCGGATTTGAGGCCGAGAATCTGGACGATTGGAAGGGCCTAGGTAAACAGTCTCCGCTGTTGGCATTGATGATGCTCATCGTGATGTTCTCGATGGCTGGTGTGCCGCCGACGGTTGGCTTTTATGCCAAGCTTTCGGTTCTGCAGGCTGTGATCGGGATCGATCTGGTTGGGCTTGCGATCATCGCAGTAGTCTTTGCCGTGATTGGCGCTTTCTACTACCTGCGTGTGATTAAGTTTATGTTCTTCGATCCGCCGGATGAGGGCGCTGTGGAGCCCGCTGCTGAAGCGGTTCTCGCCAAGGCGCCGGATGCGACCGCATTGATGAGCTTGAATACCCTAGCCTTGATTGCGCTAGGGTTGATGCCGGGGCCGCTGATGGCCTGGTGTCTCGCGGTTTTTGCCACTTAAAGACCTCTTCCCCCTTCGTTTGAGCTTGCATACTGAAGGGCGCGCCGTTATGCTCTCGCGCCATTGTTGCGGGGTGGAGCAGTCTGGTAGCTCGTCGGGCTCATAACCCGAAGGTCGTAGGTTCAAATCCTGCCCCCGCTACCAACACAGCTTTTTGCTGGCCCCGATTCCGGGGCCTTTTGCTTTTTGTGCCAGAGATGGCCAAGCGAAAGGTCGGGATGAGGAAGCAAAAAGAACGAGATCGGGGCCTTTGGCCCCTTTTTTGTGGG
>CAZZIQ010000026.1:0-13254 GCA_964654355.1 uncultured Piscirickettsiaceae bacterium | reverse complement strand
ATTGGGTGCGGGATTACCACCAGCAAGCAATGGACGCCGGTCTATTGCAGGGCCATGCGCTGGCATTGGATTTCGATCAATTCTTGCGCTGGTTTGATTGGATGGGGGTGCAGCGTCATCTCAAGGCGATTGGCATCTTTGCGCGATTGCATCACCGCGATGGTAAGTCGGGCTATCTGGGGGATATTCCCCGCACGTTGACCTATGTGCGTGATGTCAGCGGTCGCTATGTGGAGCTGGCGTCCTTGCACAAATTCATTGCGCAGATCGTCGACCCTGCCTGGCAATCTTTGCAGGAAGGTCACTTGTGACTAAGGCGATGATCCTAGCGGCTGGGCGCGGTGAGCGCATGCGTCCGCTGACCGATCAAACGCCGAAGCCTTTGCTCAGCGTAGGCGGCCAGCCACTGATTGTTTGGCACCTTCGTGCGCTAGTGCAGGCAGGCGTTGAAGATGTGGTGATCAATCATGCGCATCTTGGGGGGCAGTTGCTGAACGCGCTCGGCGATGGGCGTGACTTTGGGCTGCGTATCCACTGGTCAGCCGAGCCGGAGGGCGCTTTGGAGACTGGTGGCGGGATTTTGCAGGCGCTACCTTTGCTGGGCGATGCACCCTTCATCTTGGTCAATGGCGATGTTTGGTGTGATGCCGATTTCACGCCCTTGATGCATCAAGCGCAGGCGTTACGCGCAGAGGGCGCACATGCCCATCTGTGGATGGTGCCGAATCCGCCGCAACATCCGCAGGGTGACTTCCGCCTGCAGGATGGGCGTGTGCGGGATGCTGAACAGCCCTGTGCGGATTGTCTGACCTACAGTGGAATCGCGGTGTTGGATCCACAGCTTTTTGCGGGACAGCAACCGGGGCGTTTTCCCTTGGCACCTTTATTACGCACTGCGATGCAGGCAGACCGAGTCTCCGGTTCTACGCTTGTGGGAGAGTGGATCGATGTCGGAACGCCGGAACGACTTCAGGCATTGGATGCGCAGTTGCGGTCAATGCAGCAGGAAGTCTGATGCGCGTTGTACGAAAAGTGGGAGGGTTGGCGTGGCTTGCAGCGTTGTTGGCCGCGGCGACGCTGAGCCTTGCAGCATGGACGGTGAGTCTGACCACGCAGGTCGCAACCCTGACGGCAAGTGCGACCGCGGCTGCGGTGAAGGCTGCGCGTGAGAAAGCCGAAGTTAAGGCGAAGACAAAAGCGAAAGCCCGTTTACGTCGCTTGTTGGTGGCGATTCCGATTGCCGGAACGGCGGCTGCCGTTTATTTCGAGCAAGCCGATTTTGAAGAGTGGCTCCAGGAAAACCCTGGTGGAACGTTTTCTGAATATGCCTGTATTCAGGCAGATCTCAGTGCCGAGATTGTGGATGAGGTTTTGGCAGAGCTGCCAGAAGAGACAGGGTTGTCGGCAGAGTGGCTCAACCAGCAACAGCGTGCGCTGTGTGAAGAGGAAGCCCCAGATTCAGCTCACGCGACCGCCGGCCGCCTGTAAGTCGGCGTGATACGACGATCGCACCAATGGGCCGCTCGCGACCGAGGTGAACCCCAGCGCTTCAGCCTCGATACGCAGCTGCTCAAATTCATCTGGGTGCACATACCGTTCAACGGGAAGATGGTTGCGCGTAGGCTGTAGGTATTGCCCCAGTGTCAGCATAGACACGTTGTGGGCGCGCAGATCGCGCATCACTTCACGAACTTCATCCAGTTCTTCGCCCAGGCCGAGCATGATTCCGCTTTTGGTTGGAATGTTGGGGAAGCGGGCACCAAAGTCTTTCAATAGCTGTAGCGAACCCGCGTAGTCGGCGCCGGGGCGTACCGCACGATACAAGCGCGGTACGGTTTCTAGGTTGTGGTTGAACACATCCGGAGCACTGTGCGCGAGGTGTTCAAGCGCGATGCCTTCGCGACCGCGAAAATCCGGCGTGAGCACTTCAATGGTCAGAGAGGGGCTGGCTTGGCGCAGTGCGTTGATGCAGTCGACAAAATGCTGCGCCCCCCCATCTCGCAGATCATCGCGATCCACCGAGGTTAGCACCACATAACGCAGCTTCAGCGTCGTAACAGCATGAGCAAGTTGCGCAGGCTCATCGACATCAGGCGGCAGGGGCTTTCCGTGGGCGACGTCGCAAAACGGACAGCGTCGGGTACAAACGCCACCAAGAATCATGAACGTCGCAGTGCCGTGATGAAAGCATTCGCCCAGATTTGGACAATTGGCTTCTTCGCAAACCGTATGCAGTGCGTTCTCGCGAATCAGACTGCGCACGCGACTCACGCCATCGCCGCTTGGAATGCGCGCACGAATCCACTCCGGCTTGCGCAATGGAGTTGTCGTCGGTGCAATCTTGACCGGGATGCGTGCGACCTTATCGGCGGCAGAGGCGCTACGGTCGCGTTGGCGTGGATCGTTGGGGGTTTCGTTCATTCCAGAAAGGACGCGGTTGAGTCGTCGAATTGCACGCCATCATAGCCGAGCTGTTGCGCCAGCGTTTGTGCGAGTTGATGGCTGAGTGTTGGTTGGTCTTGATCGATTCCCAGATCAACCGTGCGGGTAATCGCCTGACCGGCGTAGCCACAGGGGTTGATGCGCTGATACGGCGCGAGGTCGTTGGATACATTGAGGGCCAGCCCGTGCAGGCTACAGCCTTTGCGCACGCGCAGCCCCAAGGCAGCAATTTTTGCATTGGCCACGTAGACCCCAGGGGCATCGGGTCGGGCGGTCGCTTGAATGCCATGGTTTGCGAGTACGGCAATGACGCCCTGTTCCAATGCGCTGACCAGTGCGCGCACACCCAGCTTGCGCCGTTGCAAGTCGACCAAGACATAAACAACCGCTTGGCCGGGACCATGCCAGGTGATTTGTCCCCCACGATCGGTTTGGATGATGGGGGTGTCATCTGGATCGAGCAGATGCTCCGGCTTGCCCGCTTTACCTAGGGTATAGACTGCTGGGTGTTCGAGTAGCCACAGCTCATCATCGGTTTCATGACTTCGTGCATCAGTAAACGCGAGCATCTCCTGCCAGCTTTGTTCATAGGGCACGCGTCCGCGTTGACGAACGCGGAGAGTATTGCTGGGGTTCATCAGAGAACGAAATGAATGCGTTCGTCGCCGGAAAGGGTGCGATAGAGCGCGTCGAGTTGCTCGCGACTTTCAGCCGTGAAGTGCAGAGTGATCGATACAAAGCGTCCACCACGACTTGGTCGCGCCTGAAGCGCATTTTCAGCGAGGTCTGGGATGTGTCGACGCGCAAGACTGAATACATGCAAGTCAAAGTCCTCGCTGGCCGCACCCATCGCTTTAACCGAAAAACGACAGGGGAAAGCGAGTTTGCCATCGGCGTCCAATTGCGGAAGCGTGTCGTTCATGCTCAAGCGGCGGCAGCAGTGGGAGATTGCAGCGCATAGGCACGAAACGCATGTTGCAGCTGTCGTGCGATCGGGCCGGGTGTGCCACTTGCGACCATTTTCCCAGCAATAGCTACGACCGACATAAGTTCGCGTGTTGAGCTACTGATCCACACCTCGTCTGCGTGGTCGAGTTCAGTGAGTGCGATCGTCCGTTCTTCAATCGTGAAACCTGCGTCTTGCGCCAGTTCGAGGATCAATCCCCGCGTGATCCCGGGAAGAATGTTATCGGAGAGTGGTGGGGTTGCAATCACCTCATTGCGGATGACAAAAAGATTACTGGAGGTACCTTCAGTGAGTTTCTGGTTGAAATGCAAGAGCATTTCATCCAAGTCCTCATCCACTGCGACTTGCTTCAGCAATACATTGGCAAGCAAGTTCACAGTCTTGAGTTTGCACAGTTGCCAGCGTGGGTCTTCCGCGAGACCCACGCGCACGCCTTGTTCGAAGCGCGCGTCATCGGGGGGGCTAAAGCCCTTACTGCTCAGAAAAACGGTTGGGGTCGTAGCTGCGGACGGGAAGGCATGATCGCGTGGTGCGGCACCGCGCGTGATCTGCAGATAGAGTAGTTGATCGTCAGCACCACTTTTTTGAATCAGTTCAACGATCAGGTTTCGCCAGCTGTTCAGGTCCAGTGGATTCTTGAGTCGAATGCCATCCAAGGAGTCTTGTAGGCGTTGCAGGTGCTGCTCAAGTCGAAGCGGCCGGCCGTTATAAACCGGAATAACCTCATACACACCGTCACCAAACAGAAAGCCTCGATCCAGAACGGATACCTGCGCGTGTTCCAGCGCTAGCCAATTCCCGTTGAGGTAGGCGAGTGACATCGGTGTTTTAGTAGAACCAGAGCTTGATGCTATCGACCAGACTGTCCATCAATCCACCTTCCGGCATGGATTCGAGCGCTTGGAGTTGGACTTCGTCCATGACTTTGCCTTCGCTCATGACACGCAGACTGCCTACAATTTGGCCCTGCTGAATCGGTGCTTCAACATGCTCATTGACTAGGACCTCGGTCTGTAAGTCATCAAAACCATTGCGTGGAAGTGTTAACCAGATATCACGCGCCGGTCCTGCAGCTAGGTTCTCGCTTTCACCCTTCCAAACCCGCACGCTGGCTGCGGCATCGCCAGCAGAAATCACCTTACGGGTTTCAAAGAAGCGGAAGCCGTAGTTGAGCAGTTTTTGAGTTTCTTGCGCGCGCGCTTCCATGCTGTCGGTGCCGAGCACCACAGTGATGAAACGGGTGTCGCCTTCAATGGCAGAGGCGGCAAGACCATAGCCGGCTTCTTCGGTATGGCCAGTTTTGATGCCGTCCACGCGCTCATCACGCCACAACAGCAGATTGCGGTTTTTTTGGGTAATGGGGCGACCGTTCGGATCCTTGCCAAACGTGAATTCTTTTTCAGAGTAGATCTTGTAGAGATCAGGGAAGTCACGAATCAGCGCTACGCTGAGCAGCGCCATATCACGGGCAGTGGTGTAGTGATTATCATCCGGCAGGCCGTTGCTGTCGGTGAAGTTGCTGCCCTGCAAGCCAAGGTGCTGTGCATATTGATTCATCAATTCTGCAAATGCCCCTTCACTCCCCGCGATATGCTCGGCTAAAGCGACCGTTGCGTCATTACCAGAAGAAATCACAGTGCCACGCACCAAGTCTTCGAGGCGTACCTTGCTGCCTTCTCGAATGAACATGCGCGAGCCGCCGGTACGCCAGGCTTTTTCGCTGACGCGCACTTCATCATCCATGTGCAGGCTGCCATCTTTAAGCCCGGCAAAGACAATGTAGCTGGTCATGATTTTGGTCAGACTAGCGGGCGCCAGACGTTCATCCGCATGCTTTTCGGCCAGCACGGCGCCACTGCGTGCATCCATCAAGATGCCGGCGCGCGCATTAATTTCGGGCGGGGACGGAATCAGCGTCGGCAACGAAGGCGGAGCCGCTTGGGCGCTTGCGCCGATCAGCAGGAATCCGGCGGTGGTGAGGCGAGGAAGGGTGCGGAGTACGAATCGAGCAAGAGAAACAAACATGGCAAGCCTTTGGTGTGCGGTCTTTTGGGTGTGTAGGTATTTGCGATCGGTCAGATTGTAGCGGTTTGCTTGTGCGGCTGAAGGCCGGGCCCGTGCGCAAAAAATGCGCCCTTAACTGCGTCTTTTGGGGCTTTTTTGCTTGGTTTTTAGGGGATTTGCAGCAACCAGGCATCTGCAAAGCCAGCTGCGCGGAGTTGCGTGCGCCAGTCAGTGACAGCCGCTGGGTCGACGATGGGGCCCGCAATGACACGGAATTCAGGGCCTTCGGAGAGCAGGCTGCTCGGGATGGCCTGTTCGGACAAGCGCGTCTGTAAGCGCTCGGCCAGCGCGCGATCGCGGAAACGGCCGACTTGGAGGTAGCGGCCGGCATGGGCGGTGTTTGAGGATTCAGGCGGTTCTGATTGGAGGGTTTCAATCGGGACCTTACGGCTGGTGGATGCGGATTCACCCGCCTGCAACACCCGGATCTCGACCGGTGCGGTACCGTTTTTCAGTACCCCCAGCTTCCAGGCCGCGGTGTAGGAAAGGTCAATGATGCGGCCTTCATGGAACGGGCCACGGTCATTGACGCGTACCACCACGCGTTTTCCATTATCCAAATTGCGAACTTCAACATAGCTGGGCAAGGGCAGGGTTTTATGCGCCGCAGTCATGGCGTACATGTCATAGGGTTCACGACAGGAGGTGAGCTTGTCGTGAAAGCCGGGCCCGTACCAGGAAGCCAGGCCGCGCTCGCGAAACCCCTGTGCTGAAGTGAGCGGACGATAGGTCACGCCAAACACGTTGTATTTGGTTGGATTGCCATATTTGCAGCGCGGCTCTGCTTGCGGAGTTGCGTCCGGAATGCTGGCCAAATCTTTTGGTGGGGGCGGTGTAGAAGATCCTACGAAGGAAGGCAATCCGCTGCAGCCGCTCAAAGCCACGCTGATACTGACTGCAAAAATGATGCGAGAGAGATTCATTGTGTTGTGTCGGACTTCGTGGCTGCTTCGCCTTTGCGGCGTTCAATTTCTTCATGGACCGCATCACCGAGTGCGATGACGGCCATCACATAGTGCGTACGTGGGTTGTAACGCGACAGGGCATGGAAGTTATCAAAGCCGAGCAAATACTCCGGACCTTGTGCACCCTCAAGGACCACCGGCAGTACAGAAGTGGTGTCGGGCAGCGCGGCAACGTGTTCGCTGAATGGGCCTAACGCGCCCTCCAGTCGCAGGCCTGCGGACAGAACGGCGGTCATGGTTGTACAAGGCTTGAGGCGTCGACATTCGGGTAACTCTAGTGAGGGTATGGCGTCATGTAGGTTTAGCGTGGCACCTATGGCAAGTCGATCCGCATTCCCATCCGGGAATACACGCGGATTTTGTGCAACAAGATCGCGCACGGTTTCAGCGACGCTGCGGTTTTCAGGTTTGAGCTGTTGGGCAATCTTCCAGAGCGAGTCCCCGGTTTGGACAATATAGCTGCGTGGCACGCTCGCTTGATGCGTGCGTTGTAGTGGTTGTGCGACAGGTTGGTTAGCTGACCAGCCTTTGGTGCGCAAAAAGTTGCCGATACTACCGATGGCATCTGCAGGGCTATTGGCAAGATCACGTACGCCATCGCCATCGTAGTCAACTGCCAGACGCCGCACATTGTCGGGCATGAATTGAGCCATTCCGACTGCGCCGGCATAGGAGCCGAGCGCATCTTGCGGATCGGTCTTTTCCTCCCAATTCAACAGTAGAAATTCTTCGAGTTGTGCGCGAAAAAAACGTGCACGGCGAGGATAGTTAAAGGCGAAGGTGGTGAGCGAATCCAAGACGGAGGTCGCGCCTTGATAACGACCATAGCGTGTTTCTACACCAAGGACACCAAGGATGATGCGTTGCGGTATGCCGAACTCAGCCTCAGCCCGGGTCAGTGTGGCGGCATGCTCCACAGCAAAGTCCGCACCCCAGCCAATGACAGCGGGTTTGACATGTAGCCCGCGATAAATATGCCAAGGTTTTGCTTCCGTTGGCTTGTTCATTTGTTTTACCGGGGCATGCAAGATGCGTGCGTGGCCGAGTTGTAATTCAATCCATTCGCGCGGGATTTGGTGTTTTTTCGTTACTTCGTCGATGAACGACTGGACCTCTGCATCGGCGAGGCGGGTGCTGAATGGAATCGGTTCCGCAGCAAACGCTGTGCCGAAGGATAGAAAAAAAATGAATCCGATCGTGCGTCGGGTGAGGCGTGATACGCCTGAGAACAAAGGAGTAAACATTACGTATCCAGCAGTTTTCGATGGGTGTGGATTGACATCAAAACGCCAAAGCCGATCAGTGTCGTCACCATAGCGGTACCGCCATAACTGACTAAGGGTAGGGGTAAGCCAACGACCGGTAGGATGCCGCTCACCATGCCGACATTGACAAAGAAGAAGATGAAGAAGGTCATGGCCAGAGCGCCCGCAAGTAGACGCGTGTAGGTTTCTTGCGCCTGCATGGCAATGCTGAGCGCGCGCCAGATCAAAAACAAATACAACGCGAAGAGTAGGAGGACGCCCATGAAGCCGAACTCTTCGGCAAGGACGGCAAAAATGAAATCGGTATGGCGCTCGGGTAGGAACGACAATTGCGATTGTGTGCCTTCCATCCAGCCTTTTCCGAACAAACCGCCCGACCCAATCGCGATTTTTGATTGAATGATGTGATAGCCACTTCCAAGAGGATCTTGCTCCGGGTCCAGGAAGGTGAGTACGCGTTGTTTTTGATAGGGCTTCATCACGGCCCATAATGCGGGAAGCGCTGCGGCAGCAAGCGCGCCCAATACGCCCATCACGCGCCATGAGAGCCCTGCAAGGAAGAGCACAAAGAAGCCGGAGCTGGCGATCAGTAGAGAGGTTCCAAGATCAGGCTGTTTGGCGATCAGTAAGACGGGAATCACGATCATTGCGGTCGCAATCAGGAGTCGCGAGGGTTGTGGTGGTAATTGTTTGTCGGCCAGATAGAGCGCAACCATCATCGGAATGACGAGTTTCATCATTTCGGATGGCTGGAAACGAAATAGGCCGAGGTCCAGCCAGCGTTGCGCACCTTTACTGCTGACGCCAAACAGCGCGACCAAGACCAACATGATGATCCCTGCTGTGAATAGAGTAGTGGTGATGATCTTGAGCCAATGCGGAGGTAATTGTGCGATGGCAATCATCAAGCCAAAGGCAAGCAGCAAACGAATTAGTTGGCGTTCCATCATGTCTGCGCTGCCACCTGATGCGCTGTAGAGCACCATTAAGCCAAATGCGGCGAGCAGCAACAGCCCAACAAGCAATGGAAAGTCAAGATGTAGTCGGTGTGACCATGGAATGCGGCGGCGGGTTTCATCCACACCGCCGGAATCCAGTGCGGATCCGGTGTTAAGGCGTGGCCAGATCATGGCAAGGCCACTCGATTTTCCGGTCGTAACAGCCAAGCATCCATGACTGCGCGAGCCATTGGTGAAGCGGTTGCACCACCATGGCCACCATTTTCAACCAATACGGCGACCGCGATTTGGGGCTGTTGTGCGGGGGCAAACGCAACAAAAAGGGCATGATCGCGCATGTTTTCAGGGATCTTCTCTTCATCGTATTCTTCATCACGGCCCAAACTGAACACCTGTGCAGTCCCGGTCTTGCCCGCAATGCGGTATTTTGCACCGCGCGCGATGCGATTCGCGGTGCCCTGTCGTGTATGCACGACATCCTCCATGCCCTTGATCACGGGTTGCCAGAGACTGTCCGGTAAAACCACTGGTCTCAGTGTAGGTGCCGGAGGCTCGCCGCCTTCAAGGACGAGGTGTGGGCGAATAGGCTTGCCGTGGTTTGCCAGCATAGCCGTCATCTGTGCTAGCTGCAGCGGCGTTGCCATAAAAAATCCCTGACCAATACCAATGTTCAAGGTTTCTCCCGGATACCAGGGCTGATTGCGCGTGATGCGTTTCCACTCGCGCGAGGGAAGCAGACCGTTTGGTTCGCTGGGCAGGTCAATGCCGGTTGCTTGGC
The DNA here is from genome assembly GCA_964654355.1 of uncultured Piscirickettsiaceae bacterium. Classification (GTDB taxonomy): domain Bacteria; phylum Pseudomonadota; class Gammaproteobacteria; genus CAZZIQ01. Next base: position 3,814 of record CAZZIQ010000026.1, on the reverse strand, counting down.
CTAGGCCAAACTGCCCGAGGAACTCGTGAATGCGATCAACGCCGAGTCGTCTAGAAAGTTCGTAGTAGTACACATCGCAGGACTCAACAATCGATTTATTCAGGTCAGTAGGGCCATGCCCTTGTTTTTTCCAGTCACGAAATACCAGGCTAGAGTTCGGCAATTGATATTTGCCATGACAATCGATCTGTTCTTGGGCATCCATTACGCCGCGTGCGAGGCCAGCGAGCCCCATGACTGGTTTGATAGTGGAGCCTGGAGGATATTGGCCGCGCAGGGCACGATCGAACAGGGGGCGCGAAGGGTCATCTCGCAGAGCGGCATATTCCTTCTGAGGAATCCCAAGGACGAATTGGCTTGGGTCAAAGCTGGGTTTGCTCACGAGGGCGAGAATCTCACCGTTGTTCGGGTCAATTGCCACGACCGCACCTTTGAGCTCACCGAGCGCTTCGCTGGCGATGCTTTGTAGGCGGCTATCCAGTGTTAGGTGGAGGTCGCTACCAGACTGAGAGGGCGTGCGTCCAAGTTCGCGCAGTACGCGTCCGACAACATTCGCCTCGATGCGGCTTTCTCCGGGGAAGCCGTGCAAGAGTTCTTCGTATTCGCGTTCAATGCCGGTTTTGCCGGTAAATTGACTGCCACGATAACGGCCTTCATCAAGCGCTTTAAGGTCGTCTTCATTGATACGCCCGGTATAGCCAATCACGTGCGCAGTGAGTGCGCCGAGCGGATAGTTGCGTGACAAGATTGCTTCGACCGTTACTCCAGGAAAGCGATAGCGTTGGCTTTCAAAGCGCGCGACCTCTTCATCGCTGAGGTGATAGCGCAGGGTAGCGGGTAAGAAGCTACGCTGACGTTTTCGCTGTTTATGGAAGCGTTGTAATTCATCTTCTGAAACCGCGACGATTTCGCGAAGGCTGTGCAGCGTAGTGTCCAGATCGTCGATCTGCTCAGGAATGAGGACTAGTGAAAGCGTCGTTTGATTTTCAGCCAGAACAACACCATTGCGGTCGAGGATATGCCCGCGGGCTGGCGGCAATGACCGCACTTGTATGCGATTGTCGTTGGATTGGGTGACGTAGTGTTTGTATTCGTGGACCTGTAGCAGGGTCATGCGCACGCTTAATCCGAGGATCAACAGAGCCGTGAATCCCATTGCAACATATGCGCGACGTCGAAACAGGCGTGCTTCGCTGTGATAGTCCTTCAGCATTGAGCGAAAGGCCATGTTGGATTAGATCCTGCTCAAGCGAATCTGCCACCATGATGCGAACGGTACCCAACACAATGCAGTTAAAAGAATTTGTGGAACGATCCAGAAGGAAAGTTCGGGTTGTTCACTGAGATGACGAATCCAGATTTCCAATATTTGGATGGGGAGCAAAACCAGCAGCAACACAAGGGCTTGCTGTAAGAGAGAAAGGTGCAGCACGTGTCGGCGAATTTGTAGCGCGATACCGGCAAGTAATAGGTAAAGCAGCGCGTGCTGTCCGAGTGGCGTGACCGATAACAGATCATTCGCAATGCCGAGTGTCCATGCATATCCGAGGCCTGAGGGCGTAATGCGATACAAGCCTCCGGCAAATGCGAGCAGGCTGGCCCAGGCGGGCCAGAGACGCAACACCGAATCAGACAAGGGCAAGTGCTCAAGGATCAGCACCAAGACCGCAAGCGCAGCAGCAAGGCTCCAGCGCGCTGCGGTCATGAGCCATTCCTTGATGCGCGATGTGGGGTGGTGTCTAAAGGTTCAACGATGAGTACAGGTTGGTTGGTGCGAAGGGCAGCGGCCGGCTCGACATGAATTGTCAGGAAAGTTGAGCCCGGTTCGGCTTGAATTTCGAGTACGCGACCAACCGGATATCCGGGTGGAAAGCGACCGCCCAACCCGGAAGTGACCAGCAAATCGCCAACTTCCACGTCGCTTCCTTGTGGCACATGTTGCAAATCGAGGCGTTGGTAATCTCCTGTGCCTTGAACAACGCTGCGCAAGCCATTGCGGTTGATTTGCACGGGGACAGCATGGCGAGGATCCGAGACCAGCAAGCCAGTCGCATGCGTCATGCTCACCTCAATGATCTGTCCAAGTACTCCATTGGGGTCGAGCAGGGGTTGCCCTTCATGCAGGCCATCTTCGCTACCTTTACCTAGAATGATGTGGTGGCTGTAAGCATCGGTACTGGCGCCGATAAGATCGGCGACGATGACATGGTCATCGCGCAAACGCAGGCGCGCATCATCAAGATTGCGCAAGCGCTGATTTTCAAGCTCAAGGTGTTCGAATTTCTGTAGCTTCTGCTGTAAGAGAAGGTTTTGACGCGCTAGTCGGGCATTGTCTTCGAGTAGGTTCGCGCGTGGTTCAACGAGATCGCCAAACCAACTGCCGAGTTCGGTTGGCAGGCCAATGAGTTGTTGGAGGGGATGTGCTGCATCTGCAGCGAGTGCGCGCAGCGGGCGCACCCAATCTGAGCGTTGATCAATCACGATCAGCGTGATTGAAAGCGCGAATAAGACAATGAATTCAATGCCGCGTGCGCGGCTTTGTCGAAATAGGCTCTCGTTCTCGCTTGGGTGGGAGTTCAATGGGTTGAACTTCGGGCGGGAGGTGGTGCGATTACTCGCTGGTGAACAGACGGATACCTGTTTCGTCCATCAACTCCAGAGCACGACCGCCACCACGGGCGACACACGTTAGCGCTTCGTCGGCGACGACGACCGGTAGACCGGTTTCCTCAGACAGCAGGCGGTCCAAGTCGCGGAGCAAAGCACCGCCGCCAGTCAAGACCATGCCACGCTCGGAGATGTCACCCGCCAATTCGGGTGGAGTCTGTTCGAGTGCTGAGCGTACCCCACGTACGATTTCTGCAAGTGGTTCTTGTAGAGCTTCCAGTACTTCGTTGCTGTTGAGGGTAAAGCTGCGTGGAATGCCTTCGGCGAGGTTGCGGCCGCGGACTTCCAGTTCGCGCATTTCGTGGCCGGGGAACGCGCAGCCGATTTCCATCTTTACCCGTTCCGCGGTGGCATCACCGATGAGGCTGCCGTAGTTACGGCGCACGTAATTAATAATGGCTTCGTCAAAGCGGTCGCCGCCCACGCGCACGGATGCGGAGTACACCACGCCGTTGAGGGAGATGATGGCGACTTCGGTGGTGCCGCCACCGATGTCCACGACCATGGAACCGCCGGGTTGTTCGACCGGGAGGCCTGCACCAATGGCAGCAGCAATCGGTTCTTCAATCAGGTAGACCTCACGCGCGCCTGCGCCCGCAGCCGACTCACGGATGGCGCGGCGTTCGACCTGGGTTGCGCCGCAGGGTACGCAAATCAGCACGCGCGGCGATGGTTTGAAGAAACGGTTTTCATGCACCTTGTGAATAAAGTGCTGCAGCATTTTTTCAGTGACATTGAAGTCGGCGATCACGCCGTCTTTGAGTGGACGAATCACCTGGATATTGCCGGGATTGCGGCCGAGCATGCGTTTGGCATCTTCGCCCACAGCTTCAACTTTGCGTGGGCCGCCCGGGCCTCGGTCTTGGCGAATGGCCACTACGGACGGTTCATTCAGAACAATGCCCTGGCCACGAACGTAAATCAGCGTGTTGGCGGTACCGAGGTCAATCGAGAGATCGTTGGAAAACATTCCAAACAGACGTCCGAGCATGGCGAGATTCCTTAGGCGGGTTATGTTCTGGTTTTAGATAGGGTGGTTGATACTGCGCGAAACCGAATTTCGCTGCAAACCCGCAGAATCATGCCGTGTAGGCGCGTTTCGGGCAAGTCGAATTCGTGCTAATTTACTGCGCTCTGGCCGCTGGCT
>CAZZIQ010000025.1:0-13311 GCA_964654355.1 uncultured Piscirickettsiaceae bacterium | reverse complement strand
GGAAAACGAATACGAGATTTTGAAGAAAGAAGTCGGCTTTGATGGGTTCTTTAAGTTGGAACGCTATCGTCTACGGCATACCTTGTTTGAGGGCGGTTGGACGCCGCCCATGACCCGCGAGCTCTTTGAGCGTGGCCACGCTGCGGCGATTCTTCCGTATGATCCGGTGCACGATACCGTGGTGTTGGTCGAACAATTTCGGATTGGCGCCATGGAGCATCCACAGGGCCCTTGGCTTACGGAGATCGTGGCTGGGATGATTGGCGAAGGAGAGACCCCGGAAGATGTCGTGCGGCGAGAAGCGCTGGAAGAGTCGGGCTGCAGCATCGGTCGTGTTGAATTCATTTGCGATTGCTACGTGAGTCCGGGCGGCACCTCGGAGAGGGTGAGTGTGTTTTGTGGTGAAGTGGATTCGACCGGTCTGGATGGACAGCACCACGGTCTTGCCCACGAGCATGAAGATATTCGAGTGCATGTTGTGTCGGCGGAAGAGGCCTTGCGTCGTTTGCATGCCAACGAGATTTTTTCGGCAAGCCCAATTTTGACCTTGCAGTGGTTGGAGCGTGAACGTCCGCGGCTACGGCAAGAATGGATCTAGGTCGGTATTCCAGTCCGGTACAGGTATACTCAGGGCCCATGCAAACGTTGCAGCCGCATGGGTTTTTCAAAACCGCACAGCATTCCAGTGAAGACACTGCTGAAGCGCGTGCGCGTCGCCGTCTCCTTGATTTCATTCGTGTTCCACACACGGGCCGCAGCGCGCGCGATGCCTGGCGTTTGGGCTTTCGTGGGCTGATGGAGTTGTACGAAGAAAACTATCGAATCTTTCAGCGGTTGCTGCCGCAGCTCGATGCCGCCGTTGGTGTCCAGTTCACGCTGCCAGGGCAGGATGACCTGCCGCTGCATGTCTCTATCTTGGATGTGGGCCCGTACACCCTGACTCTGCGCATGACCCATCGTTTCTTGCTCGATGCAAACACCGGTGCGCGCGAGGAGGCGCCCGGTTTGGTGGTGCGTCTGTACCGCGATGCCTTGCAGGCTGAGGCGCTTTCCATGGGCGAGGGAGAAGCCTTAAAAACCTTTCGCGTCCTGCTAGAGGCTGGAAATCGTCCGTTACAGGCGCGCTGGGAGCTGAATCTATTCCTCAATCGTTGGCTGCAATACTGCGCGGCGCAGGGCTATAGCTCAGCGCCGGCAGCGGATCCAATTTGACCCCTTGAATTTGTTCGTCTGAGCCTCCACAACGAGGCCAGCGCGTGCTCGCGCCCTTCGTTAAATCTACTGAAAACCTGTTGAATCGTCGGAGACGCTGTTCATGTCCGTTGAGACCGCTACCCATAAAGAAACTCTTGGCTTCCAGGCGGAAGTCAAACAACTCCTCAATCTCGTCATCAACTCGCTCTACAGCGACAAGGAGATCTTCCTGCGGGAGCTGGTCTCTAACGGCGCCGATGCCTGCGACAAGCTGCGCTTTGAAGCACTCAGCGATGAGGCCCTTTACGAGGGCGAATCGGAGCTGCGTATTCGGCTGAACTTCGATAAAGATGCCAAGACCATCACCATTGAAGACAGCGGTATCGGCATGAACCGTGAAGAGGTGGTGGAGAACCTCGGAACCATCGCACGTTCCGGTACCAAGGCCTTCTTCGAAAAGCTTTCCGGTGACCAGAAGAAAGACGCCAACTTGATTGGTCAGTTCGGCGTGGGCTTCTATTCCGCGTTCATCGTGGCAGACAAGGTTACGGTGGAAACGCGCCGTGCTGGTCTGGCTGCCGAGCATGGTGTGCGCTGGGAGTCTGAGGCTGCGGGTGATTACACCCTCGAAACCATCGAGCGTCCCGAGCGCGGTACGACCATCACCTTACATCTGCGTGAAGGTGAAGACGACCTGCTCGAAAGCTGGAAGCTGAAGAGCATCCTGCATAAGTATTCCGAACACCTGAGCTTGCCGATCTACATGCCCAAGGATGACGGCGACGATAAGAAAAAGAAGAAAGAGATCGAATGGGAACAGGTGAACAAGGCCACTGCCTTGTGGCAGCGCGCGAAGAACGAGATCACCGATGAGGAATACAACGAGTTTTACAAGCACGTCGGCCATGACTGGCAGGAGCCACTCAGCTGGATTCACTCCAAGGTTGAGGGCAATCTCGAATATACCCAGCTGCTCTACATCCCATCGCATCCGCCGTTTGATTTGTACGAACGTGAGCGCTCGCATGGGGTGAAGCTGTATGTACGTCGTGTCTTCATCCTCGAAGACAAAGAAAAGATCATGCCGAACTACCTCCGCTTCGTGCGTGGGGTGATTGATTCCAATGACCTGCCGTTGAATGTGTCACGAGAGCTACTGCAGGGCAGCAAGGTCGTTGATCAAATCAGTAAGGGTTCGGTGAAGAAGGTCTTAGGTCTGCTCGAGGGCATCGCCAAGAACGATGCCGAGAAGTACGAGAGCTTTTGGCAGAACTTTGGTCCGGTGTTGAAGGAAGGTTTGATTGAGGACCACAGCAATCGTGAGCAAATTGCCAAGCTGTGCCGCTTCGCGTCGACGCAGGATGATGCATCGGAGCAGAAAGTGTCGTTGGATGATTACCTTGGGCGCATGAAAGAGGGCCAGGAAAAGATCTACTACGTGACCGCCGATAGCCATGTTGCGGCGAAGAACTCCCCGCATCTTGAGGTTTTCCGTAAGAAGGGCATCGAGGTGCTGTTGTTGTCCGATCGTGTCGATCAGTGGGTCATTGGCCACCTGACCGAATATGAAGGCAAGTCGCTGGTGTCCGTGGCGCAGGGCGATCTCGATCTCGGCAAGTTGGAAGACAAGGCCGAGAAGAAGGACTTGGAGAAGGACCAGAAGGCCTTCAAGAAGCTGACCGAACGCATGCACAAAGTCTTGGGCGATGTTGCCGAAGAGGTGCGCGTAACCCATCGCCTGACCGACTCGCCAGCCTGTCTGGTCAGCAAGGAAGGTGCGATGGATGCCAATATGGAGCGTCTGCTTAAGAGCATGGGTCAGGCCATGCCCGAGTCCAAGCGTGTGTTGGAAGTGAATCCCCATCACCCGTTAGTGGAAAAGCTGCAAGATGTGCAGGACGAGGAGCGCTTTGCCGATTGGAGTCGGATTTTGTTTGATCAGTCCTTGCTTGCCGAGGGCGGGCATTTGGAAGATCCGGCAGGGTTCACCCGTCGCCTGAATGGCCTACTGCAATCTTTGATGTAAGCCCGCTGGCGCTTCTCGAAAACCCCGCTGTAGCGGGGTTTTTTATGCGCGAATTTCGCGGGTTGGGGGCGATTTATGCCTTTTTCGATTTTTCAAGATTGAAATTTAGGGGGCGGACAGGTCGAATGCAGCTCATGTTGTTTCCCACACGTTTCAAGGCATCGCTGCGCAGCGTCGCTGTGTTTGCGCTGGTCGGCCTGTTCGCGCTTCCTACGCATGCGGGGACCGGCGCATTGGCCAACAAGATTGATCCTTACTTCTTACAAAAAGACGCACCACGCGCGGAGTGGGGCGTTCAGGTAGTCGATCTGAAAACGGGCGAGCGTTTGTATGACTACAATGGCGAGCGCCGTATGACGCCGGCTTCAGTGGTGAAACTGATCACCACGGCGACGGCGTTGGATCAGCTCGGTTCGCAGTTCACGTTTAGTACGCAATTGATATTGCCCAAGCAGAATTGGCGCGAGACCGGCACAATTCAGGGTGATGTGGTGTTGCGCGGAGGTGGCGACCCCAGCTTCATGAGTACCGATGGCAAGGGCGGCCAAGAGGTGTTCGAGCGCTGGGCTGCAACCCTGAAAAAGATGGGGCTGCGCGAGATTCAAGGGCGCATCGTGGCCGATGACACCTTGTATGTGGATGAGCCCTTACCGCCGGGCTGGCTCGAGGAAGACCTGAACTCTAGTTTTGCCGCCGAACCCTCTGCGTTAACCGTACGCAAGGGCACGGTGGCGTGGCGGATTCCGTCGCGCAAAAAGAATCCAGATGCACCAGTTCGCTTGCGCTTTTATCCGGAGACCGGCTACCTCAGTTACAGCGTGCGCAAAGATCGTGAGGCACGTTATATCTTGGTTGGGCGTAAGCTCGGTAGTAATGAAGTCCTCGTGCGCACTCCGACTCGTAAGGTTGGGCTGCAAGCCATGTCGGGTGAGATGACCGTGCACAACCCTAGTGGTTACGCTGCGGCATGGCTTAAGGATGCGTTGAGAGATGCAGGGATTCGTGTGCGTGGTGAGGCCGTGGATGCGGATACGATCGAAGGCTATCAAGCGAGCACAGATGCCGAAGTATGGACCCATTACTCGTGGCCACTGGCGCGCTTGGTGCGCGAAACCAACAAGCGCAGCATTAATTTGTTTGCTGAAAACTTTTTGCTGCAATTGGGCGTCAGTGGGGATCAGGCTGGAAGTCGTCAGCGCGGATTGGCGCGGGTACAGCAATTCCTTGCGCAGGCCGGGGTTGAATTGAAACAGGCGCTTTTGTTTGATGGATCAGGTCTGTCCATTGATAACCGCCTGAGTGCAGCGGCATTGATGAAGCTTTTACGCTACATGCATCGTCATCCCGAAGCAGAAGCGTTCCGCAAATCGATGGCCATTGCAGGACGAGATGGCACCTTGCGCTGGCGCTTCGGAGAGACTGAGCTTGAGGGGCGTGTATTGGGCAAGACGGGAACCATGCAAGGCGTGCGGACCGTGGCGGGATACATTGATACGCCGGGCGGACGCTCGCTTGCGTATGTGCTCTTGTCTAATAAAGTGCGAAGTTCGCGCGCGGTGCGCAATTTCCAAGATCGCTTACTGCGTGGCATTGTGCGCGCTGCAGATGGAGCTTGATGATGCAGAAACCCAATTTTAGTACTGCCATACCGGGTGAGCGTTACGCCTATGGCGAGTACGAATGTGTAATCCTGACGCAAATTGAGTCGCTCGATCATGTCCGCTACCAAGCTATTCTTGCGTGCCGTGATGAAAATCAGCCGCAGCCCGTGTTGTACGTTGCGCTGATTCGTAAGGGTGAGCAGTACATCATGCAGGTGTTTGCAGCCGGTGGCAGTGAGGCGCTGGACTACACGGCGCGTTGGATTGATTTGGATCAGTTCACTAAGGATGCGCTCGATGTTGCGCGCGAAGTGCTGGATCTCAGCGACGAGCGCCCAGTGCGTCTGCATTAATCAAAAACAAGGACAGGATCATGCAAGACGAAGTCAGAGCCCGCATTCAAGCGGCGTTTCCCGATGCGGAGATCCATCTCGACGGACAAGACTGTAGTCTCAATGCCGTGGTTGTGAGTGTGGCCTTCGAGGGGCAGGGATTGCTCGCGCGTCAGCGCGCAGTGATGGCGACGGTGCAAGATCTGGTGAGCTCCGGTGCGCTGCATGCACTGGGCTTGAAGACCTACACGCCCGAGCAGTGGCTGGCGCAGCAAAGCTAGATTGCTGATACAAAGTACGCCGGTTTCTGATTTCGGGGACGCTATCCGCCATCCTTGGCACGCTCTAGGGTCGACGTCCTGTCGACCCACGCCCCGGAATCAGAACTTCCGGCATGCTTTTCATATTGTTCCATTCTCGGAGCAAGAATGTCGGAAGTGTCGCAGAGGCGTCTAATTCACAACTCGGAACAAGACATCCTGCGTGGCGAGTTCAACCTCGCGAACGGCGATTTGAATTGCTTGCCCAATCTCTACACCTTCCGGTGCGCGCACCCGCGCTTCATACGCAATCTCAGGAATCACCACATGTGCGCGGCCGCGCTCAATGTTGACAATGATCGCTTCACCTTGCCATTCGGGGTTTTGTAAAAACCAGACCAAGGTCCAATGTCGGTTGGATTCGCGTTCGCTACGGCGCAGGTTGCCAATTAAAGCTTCGGCGGCACCGACGCGTTCAATTAGGGCCTGATCATCCAGCGGATCGGCGTCGTGTAGATGAGCGCGTAGTTGTTGGTGGGCTACAAGGTCGAGATAGCGCCGCATGGGGCTTGTGACTTGGCTGTACGCGGCCATGCCGAGTCCATGATGGGTATCTGGTGTGCTCTTGAGCTGACTCCGCTGGAAGCGCCTACGGAAGGCGACCATCTCCGGCAGCGTTTCGGGCGGGCGGTCGTTCGCCGGATTTTCCAGTGGTTCGGGTGGCGGCTGGGTTGAGTATGGGAACGCTAAGTTGTGCTGTTGGGCATAACGTGCAGCAGCTTCGCCGGCCATCAACATAAATTCAGTGACCAAATCACGACTGCGCAACCACGGTAGTGGTCGAATCTGTACCTGGCCATCAGCAACGCGCAATTTGACTTCCGGTAATTGCAAACGTATCGCGCCACGTGCGCGGCGAATTTCTTGGTAACGCTGTGCCAGTACCCACAATGCAGCAAGCGGCGCTTGCTCGAGTTGCTGTTCCGCTTCGACGTAGGTGATGCGTTGTACGCGCACCCGGCTTGGCGTGATCTCGATATCTTCCACTTCACCTTCGTGGTTTAAGCGGAAGCCGATGGAGAGTGCGGGTGATTCACTGGCTAGGCCCATGCCTAATTGCTCGACTAAGGCCTGTGGCAGCATGCTGCGAGTGCCTTCGGGAAGGTACAGGCTGGAGCCACGTTCGCGCGCAGCCAGGTCCAAGGGACTGTCCGGTTCAACCAGTGCAGCGACATCCGCGATGTGCACCCAGATGCGATCGTCTTCGAGTGAAATCGCATCGTCCGGATCGGTGTTGCCGACATCATCAATTGCAAAGGCGGCGAGATGGGTTAGATCCCGCCGTGTCTCCTCACGCAATGCCGGGATGTCACCCTCACAGCTGTCCGCTGGAGCGGCATAACGTGCCGGGTAGGGGTTGTGTTGAGTGTCCCAGTGACCGAGACGCAGTAGCAGGTTGTGTGCAAGTTGCGGTGTCTGTTCGAGGCCAAGCGCTTTGAGGATGCGACTGTTTGCGCTTTTGCCATACGCGAGCAGTTCTACGTCCGATAAGGCGCCCGCATCCTCGGCAATCATCTCACCTTTGCGGAAACGCTCGAGTTGTGCAGCTTCGGCTTCGGCAGCGGCTTGCTCGGCCGCACGCGCGTTGCGCTGCTTCTCAACATGCGCATCCGATTGTGCGTATAGGGCTTGTGGGCTGCCATGAAAGTGCAGGCCATCTTGTAGAAGTAGCCAGGTCGCCCACACGGTTTCTGGCGTTGCAGCAGAAAACACCAGTTCCGCCACATCTGCGATCGGTAGCGCTTCGTTTTCCATCAAAGCACGGGCATCGTCGGGTTCGCCACGGAGGCCTTCTCCGAGACCATCCACGCGTGCGACGGGGCCGGCATGTAGCCATTGCACGTCTTTATCGCGCACGCGTTGGGTCTTGCCACCCGGCAGGTCAATCTCAATCTTGTCGCCGAGATCGCGAATGCGGGCAGGCTTGTTTTTGTAGACGACCAGCGCCCCGGGTTGTAAAGCAGTCATAAATGATGGGGGATCAACGCCAGCCAACTTAGTAGTGTGGGGGCGGTGTTTCTTCCGAAAGCGGTTTGATGTGAGAGGGCTCGAGGTGTTGGATGCGCTCGCGGAGTTCTTGCAATGCGCGTTGCAGCTGCAGTAGTTCGCTCTGGATTTCACCCAAAACGCGGTCACTCCCGTTCAGATGTTCTTCGATAAAGGCAAGACGGGTTTCCAGTTCTTCTTGTGAAGTTGGAGTGGGTGCGTTCATGGCTGGGCATTATCCGTATTCTTGCGCTGTGTTTCACGCGCCTTTTGCGTGAAGTTAGGCATCTTCAAGTGCTTCCCAGCGGGCATAGGCCTCCGCCAGTTCGGTTTCGGCTGCACTGAGCTGTTGTTGCAATTCTTTGACCTTTGCGGCAGTGCTGTTGTCGACATACAGGGTAGGGTCGGCAAGCGCAGTTTGCGCAGCACTGACTTTGGTTTCGAGCTTCTCGATTTTCTGCGGCAGGTTGTTCAGTTCGCGCTGTTCTTGATGCGAGCGTTTGTTGGGCTTGGGAGTCGCTTGTTTGGGGGTGCTGCTTGCTGCCTTGGCGTTGCGTGAAGCCGTTTGAATCGCTTTGGGTTTGGGTCGCTGGCGCAGCCAGTCGGTATAGCCGCCCACATATTCCTGCACACGGCCTTCGCCTTCAAACGCTAATAGGCTAGTGACCACCGAGTCGAGAAACGCGCGGTCATGGCTCACTACAATTAAGGTGCCTTGATAGTCGAGCAAACGTTCTTCTAGGAGCTCAAGCGTTTCCACATCCAAATCATTGGTGGGTTCGTCGAGGATGAGCAAGTTGGAGGGTTTGGCAAACAAGCGTGCCAGCATCAAACGATTGCGTTCGCCGCCTGAGAGCGTACTGACGGGGCTGCGTGCGCGCGCGGGACTAAATAGAAAATCCTGCAAATAGCCAATGACATGCTTGCGCTTACCATTCAGTTCGATGTGGTCGCTGCCATCCGCCACGTTGTCCTGCACGCTGCGATCTTCCTTGAGGCCTTCGCGCAGCTGATCAAACACGGCAATTTCAAGACGGGTGCCGAGCTTGACCGTGCCTTCATCTGGCTGAAGCTGGCCGAGCAGGAGTTGCAGTAAGGTCGATTTTCCAGCGCCGTTCGGTCCAAGAATCCCGACCCGGTCGCCGCGCAAAATGGTGGTGCTGAGATCGTTGACGATTTTTTTGTCGCTGTTTGGCCAGTGATAGGACACACGTTCAAGCTCAGCCACACGCTTGCCGGAGCTTTCCGCCTGATGAATCTGAATCTTGGCTTTACCGCTGCGGTCGCGCCGATCGGCGCGCTCTTCGCGCAGCGCTTTGAGTGCGCGTACGCGCCCTTCATTGCGTGTGCGCCGCGCTTTGATGCCTTGGCGGATCCACACCTCTTCTTGCGACAGCTTCTTGTCGAATAGGGCGTTGCCCGTTTCTTCGGCTTGCGCGCGTTCTTCGCGGCGCTGCAGGTAGCGATCGTAGTCGCCCGGCCAGCTGGTTAGGTTGCCGCGATCCAGCTCGAGGATGCGGGTCGCGAGCTTGCGCAAGAAGGCGCGATCGTGGGTGATGAACAGCAGGGCACCACGAAATTCGAGTAAGAAGTTTTCTAGCCACTCAATGGTTTCGAGATCAAGGTGGTTGGTGGGTTCGTCCAACAACAACAGTTCGGGGTCGGTCACCAGTGCACGCGCGAGTAATACGCGACGCTTCATGCCGCCCGACAGGTCAGCAAAACGTTGTTCACCATTGAGCTGCATGCGAGTTAGCGTGCTGCTGATCTGGGTTTCCAGCTGCCATGCATTCGCCGCCTCAATCTTTTGTTGCAGCTGCTCCATACGCTGCAAGGCTGCGCTGTCGCCTTCTGCGGCAGCAGCAATCGCGTGGTGGTAATCGGTCAGCAGTTGGCCTTGCTTGGCTAGGCCAGTCGCAACAACGTCATAAATGGTTGTGTCGGTATGTAGCAGTTCATGTGGAACTTCTTGCTGCAAGCGCGCAATGCGGGTGTTGCCACGATCGACTTCGCCCTCATCCGGCAGCACTTCGCCTTCAATCACACGCATCAGCGAAGACTTGCCCTCACCATTGCGCCCGACGAGACACACGCGCTCGCCCGGCTCGAGCACAAGGTCAGCACCATCCAACAAGGGATGGTGACCATAGGCGAGATGAACGTTACGCAGCTGCAGCAATGCCATAACCGGCCTCTGTCGGACTCGGTCCGGCGTTACTTACCAAACACGATTGTCGCGACTTCGCTGTAGCGGCTGACAAAATGTGGCTTTAAGCCTGCGCGAATGTAGGCGGGTAGCTCATCAAAGTCCTTGCGGTTGGCTTCTGGAAAGATGAGTTCTTTGATCTTCTGGCGGCGCGCCGCAATCGTTTTTTCACGCACGCCACCAATCGGCAAGACATGCCCGGTCAAAGACAGTTCGCCGGTCATCGCGAGTGGACGACGAATCGGTTTGTTCGTGACCAGTGAGATCAGTGCGGTGGCCATCGTGATCCCGGCACTGGGACCATCTTTTGGTGTGGCGCCATCCGGCACATGCAAGTGCACGGTGCTTTCTTCGAGAAAACTGTCATCGCCACCATACTTTTCGATGTTGGCCATTACATAGCTATAAGCAATGTTGGCCGACTCTTGCATCACCTCACCGAGCTGGCCGGTGAGGTTGAAGCCGCGGCTTTTGGTGTGGACGCGGGTGGCTTCAATCTGAAGGGTTTCACCGCCCATCGTCGTCCAAGCCAAGCCGGTCACGACACCGACGCCGCTAAATGGTTTGTCTGAGACAAAGATCGGTTCGCCTAGGGATTCGCGGACTTGCTGGATCCCAACATTGAACGGGCCTTTTTTTCCTTTGGCAATTTGCACGGCAATCTTGCGCAGGATACGGCCGAGTTGTTTTTCCAGTCCACGCACGCCGGCTTCACGCGCATAGCCATCGATGACATTGCGCAGTGCCGCATCGCTGATCTTGGCTTGGCTTTTCTTCAGGCCCGACTTTTCGATTTGGCGCGGCCACAGATGATTCTTCGCAATCGCGACTTTTTCTTCAGTGATGTAGCCGGAGAGACGAATCACTTCCATACGATCGAGGAGTGGGCCCGGAATGGTGTCGAGCTGATTGGCGGTACAGATGAACAAGACGCGAGATAAGTCAAAGCGCGTGTCGAGGTAGTGGTCGAGGAACTCGACGTTTTGTTCTGGATCGAGCACCTCTAACAGTGCCGATGCGGGGTCGCCTTGATAGGACATGCCGATCTTGTCGACCTCGTCCAGCATGATTACCGGATTCTGGGTTTCGCATTCGCGAATTGCCTGAATAAATTTACCGGGCATGGCGCCGATGTAGGTGCGGCGATGGCCCTTGATTTCGGCTTCGTCACGCATTCCGCCCACCGAGAAGCGATAGAACTTACGTCCGACCGCATCGGCAATGGAACGCCCGATTGAGGTTTTGCCCACGCCCGGCGGACCGACAAGCAACACAATGGATCCACCAATGCCGCCGCGAAGCTTACCAACGGCGAGGAATTCGATGATGCGTTTCTTCACATCTTCGAGTCCGTCGTGGTCGCGATCCAAAACCTTTTGTGCCGCACGTAAATCGAGTTTGTCTTTGGAGGTCTTCCCCCATGGTAGACCCGTAATTTGATCGAGGTAGTTGCGTGTGACGGCATATTCCGGAGAGCCGGTTTCCAGCATGCCGAGTTTTTCCATCTCTTCGTCGATTTTCTTCATCGCCGCTTCCGGAATCGAAAGTGCGTCGATGCGCTCGCGATAGCGGTCGAGGTCGGCGGTGCGATCATCTTTGGCAATGCCGAGCTCTTTTTGAATCGCCTTCATCTGTTCGCGCAGGAAGAAACGGCGCTGTTGCTCATCAACCTTCTCTTCGACGCTTTCGCGAATGCGCGACTGGATCTTGGCGACCTCAAGCTCTTTCTTGAGTAGGACCAAGACCTTTTCCATGCGCCGGCGAATATCCAGCGATTCGAGGATCTCTTGAAGTTCAATCGGCTTGGCTGTGGTCAAGCTGGCGGCAAAGTCGGTAAGCGCAGCCGGCTCATGCGGTCCGAAGCGATTAATAAAGAACTTGAGCTCCTCGTTGTACAGCGGATTGAGTGGCAACAGCTCTTTGATGATGTTGATGATGGCGATGGCATAGGCCTTGAGCTCATCATCACTGGCTTTGGTGGTTTCGCGCGGGTATTCAACGACGGCTTGGTAGGGCGGTACTTCGGAAAGCCACTTCACAATTCGTACCCGACGTACACCTTCAGCGATGAACTGAATCTTGCCATCGGAATGCATTGGATGATGCATGCGAATGACAGTTCCGATGTCACGGAAGTCACCTGGTGCGGGCAGCTTGCTCTCATGGTCGTCGGTCATGATCAGGCCGACCAGGTGATGATCACTGTCCCCAATTGCCTTGACCGTTTCCATCCACGGCTCTTTGTTCATGAGGAGCGGTTGGGTTTGCGCCGGAAAGAATGGGCGCTCAGACAGCGGCAGGATATACAGGGTGGTCGGCAGCGTTTCATCCGCTAATGCCGGCATGCCCGCGTCAGGATCGCCTTGCGGAAACTCCATCTCAACGTCGATGACATCGTCATCGTTCTCAAAGTCTTCGGCAAACAACGGCGTGGGCTTACGGGGCATGCGGATCTCGACAGTAATTAGAACGCTGGATTATCGACGCAAGGTGGGGGCGGATTTGAGCAAAAACAAGCCTGCTGCGACTCGAAAGTCGCAGCAGGCATGGGTTTTACTTGCCGCAGGTGTTGAGCTTGAACGGCAGGTAGGCTGGGCAAAATTTGAGAATGGCCGTTCCGAGCAGGACCACGCCAATGATGTCGGCGATTACGTTGCCGTTGCTGATGCCCCAGGCCAGTGCCGCTGCACCGATGATGCCGCGAAGGATGCGGTCGGTGGTTCCAACATTGCATTGCATAGCGAGTCTCCAGTTGTGGTTAGGTCTGCGCAGGATTGCACGAATCCCACGTACAATCCATCCATGGCTGAAATCCGAATTCTGACCCGGACCCGCGAGGTAATCAGCGTAAGCCTGAATAAGGCGCGCGACCCGCGTTTCCTCAAAGACCTGTTTCACGACATCAGCTTGCGTACCTGGCTGGAGCTGTCGGAGACCGGCGAAATGCTGCACGTGCTCCATAAATATGCAGTCGGGCGCAGCGTGAGCGAGGAAGAGCGTAAGCGGGCCTTGGAACAAGCGAAGGATCTTGCCCGCACGGTCCCGGCGTTTGGCATCTTTATGTTGCCGGGCGGCGCGATTCTTTTGCCCCTCGTCGCCAAGCTCGTGCCTTGGCGCCTGATGCCTTCGGCGTTTGCAGATGCGGCGGAGCCCAGCCAGAAGAGTGATTCACCCAAAGGTGATTGAATGTTGCTTGTGGCGCGCTGGCCGCTAGTCACTTCATCAATCTCAATGTCAATCGCAATCTGCAGCCGTGTAGCGATTTCAGCGGTCGCCGGTTCTGTGCTCGCACCGAATTGGCCTCGTTGGCGGACGCACGAGTACTTCCCTGTAGCTCGAGGGCCGCGTCCTGCGGCCCACGCCGCCACAAGGCCAATCTCGGCACGAGCGTGCAGCGTGTCAGCGGGGAGTTCACTTTTCGGGGCGTCGATCGACAGGGATGTCGATCGTCGAGTGTGCCATGGACGGCCTTGAGCGTTCCCGAAAAGTGACGACCGGCCGGCGCGACGCCTAGCGGGTGTCGGCGACCGCTGAAATCGCTACCCGTCCGAGCGGATGCACATTTTGGCAAAACCAACCTGACAGAATGCTGCGCTTTTTGCGGCCACACCCCGGCTATGGGATGATGCGCGGCTGATTCGGCGCA
>CAZZIQ010000024.1:0-14927 GCA_964654355.1 uncultured Piscirickettsiaceae bacterium | reverse complement strand
ATGCGATTCGCCCAGAGCATGTGGCGCCGGCGATCGATTATTTGCTGGCGCGCAATCGTGCCGAAGTGAATCGCCTGTTGGATGAAGTACACCCCCAAGCTTGGCATACCTTGGCCGATCCGTTGGAGCGCATCGAGGATGAGTTATCGCGCGCATGGTCGCCGGTCAGCCATTTGAATAGTGTGATGAACAACGCCGAGTTGCGCGAAGCACATAATGCCTGTCTCCCGAAGCTCTCAGAGTACGCAAGCGAGATGGGCCAAGATGCGCGTTTGCATGCGGCGTTCCGCGCCATTGCGGAGAGCGCTGAGTTCCAAAACCTGGAGCAACCGCAGCGCAAGATTATTGAGAATGCGCTGCGCGATTTTCGTTTGTCCGGGATTGATCTGCCGCCGGAAGAACAAACCCGTTACCGCGAAATTGCGCAAGAGCTATCGCAGTTGAACTCGAAGTTCTCAGAGAATGTTTTGGACTGTACCAATGCTTGGTTCATCGTGATCCGTGATGAAGCTCGCCTCAAAGGCCTGCCTGACAGTGCACTGGAGTTGGCGCGCGAAGAGGCCAAGCGGCGCGAGGTCGAAGATGCGGAGCAGGCATGGGTGTTCACGCTCGAGTTTCCGTCCTATATCGCCATCATGACTCATGCGGAAGATCGTGCCTTGCGCGAAGAGTTGTATTCGGCCTATGTCACTCGCGCATCGGATGAAGGTCCACATAACAAGGGATTGGATAACACCCCCATCATGGAGCGCATCCTTGAGTTGCGGCATGAAAAATCGCGCTTGTTGGGTTTCGCGAACTACGCGGAACTTTCGTTGGCGACCAAGATGGCGCGAAATACGGAGGAGGTGATCGCCTTTTTGCGTGATCTTGCGCAGCGCACCATGCCCATGGCCAAGACTGAACTGCAAACCTTGCGTGACTTTGCAAAGGCTTCGTTGGGCATAGGTGCACTTGAGGCCTGGGATATTGCCTATGTCTCGGAAAAGCTGAAGCTTGCTCAGTACGACTTCTCCGATGAAGAGCTGCGTCCGTGGTTTCCAATTGATCGCGTCTTGAGTGGGCTGTTCGAAATTGTGCAGCGCCTGTATGGCATTCGCATTGAAGAGCGCCAGACCGGTACCGATGGGATCCATGTTTGGCACAGCGATGTGCGCTTTTTCCAAATTTTGCATGCCGATGGCACGCTTCAGGGTCAGTTCTATCTGGACCTGTTTGCGCGTCCAAACAAGCGCGGTGGCGCCTGGATGGATGACTGCATTACCCGCCAGCGCCGTGAAGAGGGTGTGCAAAATCCAGTTGCCTATTTGGTGTGTAATTTCACGCCCCCCGTTGGCGGCAAGCCAGCGCTACTGACGCATGATGAAGTTTTGACGCTGTTTCATGAGTTTGGACACGGCTTGCATCACATGCTTACGCGCGTGGACTGGCCGAGTGTTGCGGGGATCGGTGGCGTGGCTTGGGATGCCGTTGAACTACCGAGTCAGTTCATGGAGAACTGGTGCTGGCAGCCGGAAGCCTTGCCGTTGATTTCGGGTCATTATCAAACCGGCGAGCCATTGCCACAGGACAAATTCGACAAACTGTTGGCAGCGCGTAACTTCCAATCGGGCATGCAGATGCTGCGCCAGTTGGAGTTCTCTTTGTTTGATTTCCGCCTGCATGCCGACTACAAGCCGGGCGTTGCCGGCCAAGTCTTTGCTCGCTTGGGTGAGGTCCGCGATGAAGTATCGGTGTTGCGTCCGCCATCTTTTAATCGCTTCCCGCACAGCTTCAGTCATATCTTTGCTGGTGGCTACGCGGCCGGCTACTACAGTTACAAGTGGGCAGAGGTGTTGTCCGCGGATGCGTTCGCTGCGTTTGAAGAGAACGGTATTTTTGACCGCGACACGGGCGAGCGTTTCTTGTCGGCCGTACTGGAACAGGGTGGATCGCGCGAACCGATGGAACTCTTTATAGAATTTCGCGGCCGTGAACCCGAGATTGATGCGCTGCTGCGTCACAGTGGGATCGCGGCGTAACGTTTATTTATTTTGGAGTGTCCCGCATGGAACAGCTTGAGAACGCCAAGGTTCAGACCAAGGCCAATGTGTTTTTTGATGGCCGTTGTGTTTCGCATAGCCTGACTTCGGCGGATGGTTCGCGGAAGAGCGTGGGCGTCATTCTGCCAGGCCCAACCCTGACCTTTACGATTGGTGCGCCCGAGATCATGCAAACCGTTGCGGGTACTGCGCGGGTCAAGATCGCTGGCGGAGACTGGCAGACCATGAATCCGGGCGATCACTTCGAGGTTCCAGAAAACGGCTCGTTCGACATCGAAGTCGATCAGGGCCCCTATCACTACATCTGCCATTTTGGCTGAGGTTTTAGCCTATGGAGGCATAGGCTAAATTAATTCAGGCAGACTGCATCCCATAGATAATGATCAACGGCTTCCATCGATGGAAGTCGCTGATCTGGTATGATTGCGCGCCTTCGCCGGGGAGGTCTCCCGTAGCGCCGAATGACTGACTGGCCTGCAATAGGCCGCGTATTCGCTAGACCTGAGCCGTTCCTCTGGCGTGGGGTAGATGTTGTATCTGCCTGTGAACCCCACAACGAAAAGAGTGAGTCATGAGCGAATCTTCCACACGCAAGCCTATCTTGAGCCGCAAGCAAATCATTGCGGGTGTCTTGTTTCTGATCTTCGGGTTGTACCTCGCAACCGTAGTTCCTTCGATTGAGATTGCCTGGGTCAGCGGGATTCTGCTCTTTACGGTTTATTTATTTGCGTTCGAGGTGGTGGGCGTGGATGTTGCAGC
Source organism: uncultured Piscirickettsiaceae bacterium (assembly GCA_964654355.1). GTDB lineage: Bacteria > Pseudomonadota > Gammaproteobacteria > CAZZIQ01. The sequence continues at coordinate 12,126 of CAZZIQ010000024.1, read as the reverse complement.
AACCAGTGTCATGGTGCTGTTGGGCCTCACTTCGTTGTTTGCGCCGATCATGGGGCTGTCCACTCCGCTGGTTGATGACAAGCATTTGTTCGATGGTTTTGCTTCCAATGCGGTGATTTCCATCATCGCGGTGATGATCATTGGCGCAGGTCTAGACAAGACCGGCTTGATGAGCCGTGTGGCCACTTTCATTTTGAAAGTGGGCGGCACCACGGAGAAGCGCATCATCCCAATCATTTCGGGCACAGTTGGCTTCATTTCTTCCTTCATGCAGAACGTTGGCGCAGCCGCTTTGTTTTTACCGGTGGTTAGCCGGATTTCAGCGCGTTCGGGTTTGCCGATGTCGCGCCTGCTGATGCCAATGGGCTTTACCGCAATTCTCGGCGGCACCATAACGATGGTGGGTTCGTCGCCACTGATTCTTTTGAATGACCTGATCCTTGCGTCGAATCAAGCGTTACCGGCCGATCAGCAAATGGAGACTTGGTCGCTGTTTTCGGTAACACCGGTCGGCTTAGCCTTGGTGGCGACGGGGATTATTTACTTTGTTGTCGCCGGGCGGTTTGTATTACCTGCGACGAAGAGTGAGAGCAGCACCAAGGGTTCTGATCCGATGCGCTATTTCCAAGACGTCTATGGCGTTGAGTACTCGTTGTTTGAAGTTGTGGTCCCTGCCAACAGTGATCTGATTGGCAAGAAGTTAGATGACGTTGAAACCACCTATCGGGTTCGCGTCATCGCGAGTCAGTACCCAGGGGAAGAAAGTCGCGTGGGTCCGGGCACCTTGGCGCGTGACACTGAGTTTGTGGGCGGCATGACTTTGGGTGTGGTTGCCTCGCCGGATGACTTGTTTCACTTCGTCGGCAAGTATGATCTCGAGAAGCGCAGCGATTTGCGTACCTTCGTCGAATCGCTGGCGCCGACCAAAGCAGGGATTGCCGAAGTCGTCATCCCGCCGAGCTCAAAACTGATTGGCAAAAGTGCGCGCGATATTTGGATGCGTAAGGCCTACGGCCTCGCGATGATTGGCGTCCACCGTAATGGTGAGACCCTGCGAGAAGGTGATCACATTCGTGACTTACCGTTCATGGCTGGGGATACGCTGATCGTGCATACCGCATGGGACAACCTGCACCGCATTCAGAAAGACAAAGATTTTGTGGTGGTGACCACAGAGTATCCGCATGAAGAACTGCGTCCGCACAAGGTGCCACAAGCCGGCATCTTCTTCGGCATCGCATTGTTCATGCTGTTGTTCACTGATGTACGCTTATCGATTGCGCTGCTGACGGGCGCCATGGGCATGGTCATCACGGGTGTATTGAAAATCGAAGAGGCGTATCAGGCAGTCTCCTGGAAAACGGTATTCTTGCTCGCTTCGCTGATTCCGCTCGGGCTCGCGGTCGAAACCAGTGGTACCGCGGCATGGATTGCGCAGCAAGTCTTGGACGTGATTGGTGATGCACCCCCTTGGGTGATCCAATCCTCGGTCGCGGTGCTGGCAACCTTCTTCACGTTGGTGATGTCCAATGTGGGCGCCACCGTTCTGTTGGTGCCGCTGGCGGTGAATATCGCCATTGGTGTTGGCGCGAATCCTGCGGTGTATGCGCTGACGGTGGCGATTGCAACATCAAACTCGTTCTTGATTCCGACTCATCAAGTGAATGCGTTGATCATGGGGCCTGCCGGTTACCGTGTGCCCGACTTCATGCGTGCGGGCGGCATTATGACCATCCTGTTCTTGGTGGTCATGATGATCATGATGAATCTCGTATTCTGAGATTAAAAATAGAAGTGGTATCTCATCAGGCCGAGCAGGAATGTTCGGCCTGATTATTTTGAGGATAAATAATGTTTGATCGTGCAGTACTGAAGTGGGTGTTGGGTTTGATGGCGCTAGCCTTTGGTGGTGCGACATTTGCATCCGAAATGGCATCGGGGCAAACCATTGATCTCACGAAGAGTGCCGTAGGCTACTTTGCGATCATAATTTTTGTCATTGCCTATCTCTTCGTGATGGCGGAAGAGTTCACGCATTTGCGTAAATCCAAACCGGTCATTCTTGCCGCCGGCATTATTTGGGCAGCGATTGCTTGGGTGTATTCCACCAATGGCGATGGTCATTCCGCCGAGGCCGCGCTGCGTCATAACCTGCTCGAATATGCTGAGTTGATGCTGTTCTTGTTGGTAGCAATGACGTATATCAATGCTATGGAAGAGCGGAAGGTGTTTGACGCCCTGCGCGTCAAGCTGATTCGTTCGGGTCTGGGCTTCCGTGCTTTGTTCTGGATTACCGGTTTTCTAGCGTTTTTCATTTCGCCAATCGCAGATAACTTGACCACAGCATTGTTGATGTGTGCGGTGGTCATGGCCGTCGGCGGAAAAAACGGACGCTTCATCTCGCTCTCATGCATCAACATTGTGGTTGGCGCCAATGCCGGCGGTGCGTTCTCACCGTTTGGCGACATCACCACGCTGATGGTGTGGCAGAAAGGCATGGTTGAGTTCTGGCAGTTCTTTGATTTGTTCTTACCTTCGCTGGTGAACTTCGTGGTGCCAGCAATGTTGATGCACTTTGCGATTCCAAATGAAAAGCCGGAAGCCATTGAGGCAGGTGATGATGTCGAAATGATGCGTGGTGCGCGCCGCATCATTGCCTTGTTTCTGCTCACGATCGCAACTGCGGTTTCGTTCCATAACTTCCTGCACCTACCACCAGTGATCGGCATGATGACCGGCTTGGGTTATCTCGGTGTATTTGGGTACTTCCTGAAGAAGACCTGCAGACGTGCACATGGCATGCAGGGTTATCAGGTGACCGATGGTGAAGTCAGCGACATTCTGCCGTTTGACATGTTCCGTCCAGTGGCGCGTGCGGAATGGGATACCTTGTTGTTCTTCTACGGCGTGGTGGCTTGTGTCGGCGGGCTTGGTTTCTTGGGCTACCTCGCGGTTGCATCTGAAATTATGTACACCCAGTGGGGCGCGACCTATGCCAACGTTGCAGTCGGCATCCTGTCTGCGATTGTGGACAACATTCCTGTGATGTTTGCGGTCTTGACTATGGATCCACATATGTCGACTGGACAATGGTTGTTGGTGACCTTGACCGCAGGTGTTGGTGGCTCCTTGCTCTCTATTGGCTCGGCTGCGGGTGTGGCACTGATGGGACAGGCGCGTGGTCAATACACTTTCTTTGGTCATTTGAAATGGACGCCTGCAATTGCGCTCGGCTACTTCGCGAGCATCTATGTTCATGCATGGTTAAATGGTCTTTAAGCAGTAACGTATCCCACGAGGACTGATTGATGTTAGATGCCAAGCAGGCACTGCAGCGCTTGATTGATGGGAATGCACGCTTTGTGCAAGAGCGCCAGAGTGGCATCAAGCAGGTGACACAATCGCACCGCGATGCCTTGGTTTCCGGTCAGAATCCATTGGCAATTATTTTGGGTTGCTCCGATTCGCGGGTTCCTGCTGAATTGGTGTTTGATCAGGGTCTGGGCGATCTGTTCGTCATTCGTGTGGCCGGCAACATCGTGGCACCTTCCGGCGTGGGTAGTGTCGAGTTTGCCGCTGAGCGTTATGGCACGCCGTTGGTCGTGGTGTTGGGGCATTCGAGTTGTGGTGCAATTTTGGCAACGCTAGAAGATCTCGAAAACCGACATGCTTCTCCCAATGTGAACTCGATTGTGAGCCGCATTCGACCCTCGGTAGAAAACCTGCTCGAGCTGCGTTCGGATTGGGAACACCATGATCTAGTTGACCAAGCCGTACGCGCAAACATTCGTGCATCGGTCAATCAACTTCGCCATGGCTCACAAATGCTCGAAGGCCTGATTCAACAAGGGAAGTTGTTGGTGGTGGGTGCGGAGTATTCACTCGAAACGGGTGTGGTTGATTTCTTTGACGGTGTGCCTGACGATCTCAAAGAATGAAGATCGCAAGTTGGAACGTTAACTCTCTCAAGGTTCGTCTGCCGCATTTGCTCGAATGGTTGGTCAGTGCACAGCCTGATGTGGTTGCGTTACAAGAAACCAAAACCATTGATGAAAACTTCCCACAGGAAGAAATCGAGGGAGCCGGTTATCACGTCGTTTTTTCTGGGCAGAAAACCTACAACGGCGTTGCGATTCTTTCTAAAGTCGCGGCGCAGGATGTCGTTACCGAGCTGCCCGGGTTAGAAGACCCGCAGCGTCGCGTTTTGTTTGCGACCATCGGTGATATTCGGGTGATGGATGTCTATGTGCCCAATGGCTCTGAAGTGGGTTCCGATAAATATGCGTACAAGCTGAATTGGCTAGAGCACCTGCAGCAAGCGCTTGAGGCCGAATTACAGGTACATCAAAAAGTCGTTTTGCTCGGTGATTTCAATATCGCTCCGGATGATCGTGATGTGCATGATCCAGAAAGCTGGAAAGATAAAATTCTCTGCTCACGACCCGAGCGCGACGCATTACAGCGTTTGTTGAGCGCGGGATTGTGTGACAGTTTCCGTAAGTTTGATCAAGACGAAGCCAGCTTTTCCTGGTGGGACTATCGCGCCGCAGGCTTCCGCCGCAATCTTGGGCTGCGTATCGATTTGATTCTCGCTAGTGAGGTGCTGTGCAACAGCTGTACGGACAGTGAGATTGATCGAGTGCCGCGCGCGTGGGAACGCCCTTCAGATCACGCGCCCGTGATCGCGACCTTCGAGTAAGTACATGAAATATCGCGACCTTCGTGAATTCATTGAACAGCTTGAGGCACAAGGTGAGCTCAAGCGTATCGCGACGTCCGTCGATCCGAAGTTGGAGATGACGGAGATCGCGGATCGTGTTTTACGCGCTGAAGGGCCAGCTTTGCTGTTTGAAAATCCGAAGGGCTCGAATACGCCGGTACTTGCGAACCTGTTCGGTACGCCACGACGCGTGGCATTGGGGATGGGGCAGGAATCAGTTGAGGCCTTGCGTGAGGTCGGTCGCTTGTTGGCCTATCTGAAAGAGCCGGAGCCCCCGAAAGGGTTTCGTGATGCCTTTGAAAAATGGCCGGTTCTGAAGAATGTATTGAATATGTCGCCGAAGGTGCGGCGTAACGCACCTTGCCAAGAAGTGGTGTTGGAAGGTGAGCAAGTTGATTTGTCGCAATGGCCGATCCAAACCTGTTGGCCTGGAGATGCGGGGCCTCTGATCACCTGGGGCCTGACGGTAACGCGTGGCCCCGATAAAGAGCGGCAAAACCTGGGTATTTATCGTCAGCAGGTGATTGGCCGCAATCGCGTCATCATGCGCTGGTTGGCCCATCGTGGTGGCGCGCTGGATTTCCGTGATTGGCAAAAGAAGCATCCGGGGCAGCCATTTCCCATTGCCGTAGTGTTGGGCGCCGATCCTGCGACGATTCTGGGGGCAGTCACGCCCGTGCCGGATACGCTTTCCGAATATGCCTTCGCCGGTTTGTTGCGTGGCGGCAAGACCGAGGTGACGAAGTGTGTCGGTTCTGATTTGCAAGTGCCGGCCTATGCCGAGATTGTGCTGGAAGGACATCTGCACCCGGAAGACATGGCGGAAGAAGGCCCGTTCGGCGATCACACCGGCTATTACAACGAGGTCGATCGTTTTCCAGTGTTCACCATCGATCGCATTACACACCGAACGAATCCGATCTATCACTCGACGTACACCGGCAAGCCGCCGGATGAGCCAGCGGTGTTGGGTGTGGCGTTGAATGAAGTGTTTGTCCCGATTCTGCAAAAGCAGTTTCCGGAGATCGTGGATTTTTATCTGCCACCGGAAGGATGCTCATATCGCATGGCGATCATCAGCATTCGTAAGCAATATCCAGGACACGCGAAGCGGGTCATGCTTGGGATCTGGTCGTTTTTGCGTCAGTTCATGTATACCAAGTTTGTCGTAGTCACAGATGAAGACGTGAACATTCGCGATTGGAAAGAGGTGATTTGGGCGATCACCACGCGTATGGACCCAACCCGTGACACCACGCTGATTGATCACACCCCGATTGATTACCTCGACTTCGCTTCGCCGGTTTCCGGTCTGGGGTCAAAAATGGGGCTGGATGCGACCAGCAAGTGGCCGGGTGAAACCACCCGTGAATGGGGTCGGCCGATTGAGCAAGACCCTGCGATCAAAGCGCGTATCGACGCACTCTGGCAAGATCTCGGCCTGTAAATTCACATTGATAACCGCGTGCTGATTCAAATGAATCGGCAGTAGGAGTGTTTTGTATGTTCCGTTTGGGCTGCGCTACGCGAGTTTGTGCGCAAAATGAAATTCTGTCTGGGCTCACAGTTGCACTCGCGCTGGTGCCAGAAGCGATTGCCTTTGCCTTTATTGCCGGTGTCGATCCGCATGTTGGTCTTTACACAGCATTCATGATTGGCTTGGTTGCGGCTATTTTTGGTGGCCGTCCCGGCATGATCTCCGGTGCAACGGGGGCGATGGCGGTGGTCGTGGTCGCGCTGGTAGCTGAGCATGGTGTGGAGTATTTGTTTGCTGCCGTAGTGTTGGCTGGGGTGTTACAGATCTTGGCGGGGGTTTTTAAGCTCGGAAAATACATTCGTATCGTGCCCTATCCGGTGATGCTGGGCTTCGTGAACGGGCTTGCGATCGTAATCTTTCTCGCGCAATTGCAGCATTTCAAAATGCCGGATGCCTCCGGTGCCTTGCAGTGGATGGAGCCTCAGTTGCTCATGCTGTTTTTGGGATTGATTGCGCTGACCATGGCCATTATTCATTTCCTGCCACGGCTTACCGCAGCGATTCCAGCGTCACTGGCCGCGATTGTGGTGGTGAGCGTACTGGTGATCGGCCTGCAGTTTGATACGCGTACGGTGGGCGACTTGGCTTCGATTCAAGGCAGTCTGCCGAGCTTCCACATTCCGATGGTGGCGCTGAGCTGGGAGACCTTGCAGATCATTGCGCCGTATTCTGCGGTGCTGGCAGCAGTCGGTCTAATCGAGTCGCTCTTAACCATGAGTCTGATTGATGATGTCACCGAGACGCGCGGACAGGGCAATCGTGAGTGTGTGGGCCAAGGTCTTGCCAATACCCTGAATGGTTTTTTTGGCGGCATGGGCGGTTGCGCCATGATTGGTCAGAGCATGATCAATGTCAGCTCAGGCGGCACCAAGCGTATGTCGGGTGTGGCCGCAGCCTTGTTCTTGCTCGCATTTATTCTGTTTGCTGCGCCGCTGATTGAGCAGATCCCGATGGCCGCGCTCGTTGGTGTGATGTTCATGGTAGTGCTGGGTACCTTTGAATGGACCAGCTTCCGGATCTTGCGCAAGATTCCGCGTACCGATGCTTTTGTCTTGATTCTGGTGTCTGGCGTCACTGTAGTGACGGATCTTGCGGTAGCCGTGGTGGTGGGTGTGATCGTGTCTGCGTTGGCCTTCGCCTGGGAGCATGCCCGTCACATTCGCGCCGATCGCGAAGAGCTCGCCGACGGCACGCGTGTGTATCACCTCGTCGGCCCGCTGTTCTTCGGGTCGGTCAAAAATTTCCTTGAATTGTTTGACCCGAAACAGGATCCGCAGGAAGTCATTATCGATTTCAGTCGTTCGCGTGTGGCCGATCACTCCGCCATTGAAGCGATCGACAGTCTTGCGGATAAATATTTGAAGGCTGGACGCCGTTTGCATTTGCGTCACTTGAGTGCGGAGTGTCGTGCGCTGCTGCGTAAGGCGGGAAATCTGGTCGAAGTGAATGTATTGGAAGACCCCAAATATCATGTTGCCGATGACGCATTAGGCTAAACGCCATGATTTGACCCTGTCTTGTCGAGTTTAAAAAACGGCCGCGTAATGTGGCCGTTTTTCTTTTCTGGGTATGGGATTTGTCCCTATTCACACACTACGAATAGTGGAACCGCAAGCGCATGTTTTTCCATCGATATAGATCTTCGTCTATTCATTGCAAATGAAATATCAATTGGAAGATGAGATAGATAGATCTCTATGCTCCGCCCAAGTCGCATAACTCACCATCGACTGTCCATCAACAACCGAACAGGAGTTGACCATGGCTGTGAAAGCGTACGACGCGGGCGTAAAAGAATACCGCGACATGTACTGGACCCCGGACTACGTTCCGTTGGATACCGATCTTCTTGCTTGCTTCAAGTGCACCGGTCAGGCCGGCGTACCGCGTGAAGAGGTTGCTGCGGCGGTTGCTGCGGAATCTTCAACCGGTACCTGGAGTACGGTGTGGTCAGAATTGCTGACCGACCTGGAGTACTACAAGGGTCGTGCATATCGCATCGAAGACGTACCGGGCGACTCTGAATCCTTCTATGCCTTTATCGCATACCCCATCGACCTGTTCGAAGAAGGTTCAATCGTAAACGTACTGACTTCCCTTGTGGGTAACGTATTTGGCTTTAAGGCCTTGCGTCACTTGCGTCTGGAAGACATTCGTTTCCCGATGGCGTTCATCAAGACTTGTGGCGGCCCGCCGGCGGGTATCCAGGTCGAGCGCGATCGTCTGAACAAGTATGGTCGTCCGATGCTCGGCGCAACCATTAAGCCAAAGCTCGGCCTCTCTGCAAAGAACTATGGCCGTGCGGTTTATGAATGTCTGCGTGGCGGCTTGGATTTGACCAAGGACGATGAAAACGTGAACTCACAGCCGTTCATGCGCTGGCGTGATCGTTTTGAGTTTGTTGCCGAAGCCATTCAAAAAGCAGAAATGGAAACCGGTGAGCGCAAGGGTCACTACCTCAATGTGACTGCAGCAACCCCAGAAGACATGTATGAGCGTGCTGAATTCGCTAAAGAATTGGGCGTGCCGATCATCATGCATGACTTCCTGACCGGCGGCTTCACTGCAAATACCGGCCTCGCGAATTGGTGCCGTAAGAATGGCATGTTGTTGCACATTCACCGTGCGATGCATGCGGTAATCGACCGTCATCCGAAGCACGGTATTCACTTCCGTGTACTCGCGAAGTGCTTGCGTCTCTCCGGCGGCGACCATCTCCATACCGGTACCGTTGTGGGCAAGTTGGAAGGCGACCGTGCTTCTACGCTCGGCTTCGTTGATCAGCTGCGTGAGTCTTTTGTTCCGGAAGACCGCTCTCGTGGTGTGTTCTTCGATCAGGACTGGGGCTCAATGCCAGGCGTATTCGCGGTTGCATCCGGTGGTATCCACATTTGGCACATGCCAGCACTTGTCACCATCTTTGGTGATGACTCTGTGCTGCAGTTCGGTGGTGGTACCCAGGGTCACCCATGGGGGAATGCCGCAGGTGCTGCTGCAAACCGTGTTGCGCTTGAAGCCTGTGTTAAGGCGCGCAACGAGGGTCGCGAAATTGAGAAGGAAGGCAAAGACATCCTTATCAATGCAGCGAAGAACAGCCCTGAGCTCGCCATCGCGATGGAAACCTGGAAGGAAATCAAGTTTGAATTCGACACCGTCGACAAGCTTGATGTGGGTTGATCCCGCTTTTCCCCAGATGAACTTCACGAACGTAAACACGAACGTATAAGGAATCAACATGGCTAGTCATGACATCGGTGATTTCCAGACCGCACAGACCCTGGAAACCTTCGGCTTTTTGCCGAAGCTGTCACAGGAAGAACTGTACGACCAGATCGCTTACATCATTGCCAATGGCTGGACGCCGGCAATTGAACACGAGCATCCAAGTCGCGCAGGACATCACTACTGGACGATGTGGAAGCTGCCGTTCTTCGGTGAGCGTGATCTGAACAACGTATTGGCAGAGCTTGAAGCGTGCCGTCGTTCTTATCCGGATCACCACATCCGTCTTCTCGGCTATGACAACTACACCCAGAGCCAAGGTTCTTCTTTTGTGGTGTATGAGGGTCGCTCCTAAGCTGGCATCCCTTTGCGGTGTCATTAATGGACGTAAGTAACGAACGGAAACTGCCATGAGCCAGATTGCACAGACCAGTCGCCAAGCCTCTCTCGAACGTCGTCGCGCGATGTCGAGTAGGGGTAAGAGTGCGCTTCAAAGCAAAGATCGTATCCGCTCTGCGGATAGCGTCTTGGCGTCGCCTGCTGCGGCCACCTCGGCTTCTACAGCGGAGGTGGTTGTTGCTGCACAAGCTAAGCCTGATTGTGGTTGCCAACATAAGGCAGCGACTCCTGTGGAGACTGCGGCACCACGTGCGCGTAGCAGTGCTCGCAGCATGAAGGCTACGGTTAATCCAACTCGTGCAGCCGCACTGGCGCGACGCAAGTCGCAGTCAACGCGGGGTAAGAGCGCTACTGGCGGTAGTGGTACTAAGGCTGCGGTGAGTGCGCGTTCAGGTAAGGCAGAGATGAGCAGTCGTGAGCTGTCACAAGCCTTGCGCGATCAGCGTAGTCAGCAGGGTGCAGCAGGGATGCCAAAAAAGGCCGAGACTTCACGTCCAACGCGTCCGCCTCGCGCAAAAGCGAATGCGGCAGCGGACGCTAACTGGAAAGTTGGCGTTGGTGAAACCGCGTATGGTCAGAGCGTGACAGGAACCATGGTCGGTCGTAGTCAAAAGACGACCGGGGATGAGCCGAGCACTTGCCGCACGATTACCGGTACTGACTATCTGGGTGCAGACATCTTCCGTTCGTTCTGTCAAAGCGATGCGCCGAAGTCGCCGCGTAAGGTCCGTGTAAGCCCAACGCGTGGTGGCGGTACGGTTACTGGGAATGAAGTCGGTCGTAGTAGCAAAGTGACTGGTGATGAGCCAGGTACGTGCAAGAACGTGACCGGATCGCAATATCTCGGTAGCAATCAGATTGATGCCTTTTGCGATACATCTACACCTGCGCGAGCAGCGATGGCGAAGGGCGCGCAAGGTATGGGTGGCACCATGACGGGGCGCTCAAAGACTTTGCAGGGACAGTCTGTAACTGGAACACAACCCGGGCGTTCTGAGCGTGTAACCGGTAATGAGCCGGGTACGTGCAAGTCAGTGACCGGGACGCCTTATGCAGGCCTTGAACAAGTGCAGGGTTACTGTGCGGAGCCAGCTGCGAAGCAGATTATGGCGCGCACAACGCCGCGTCGCACAACTCCGGGCTCAGTCATGACTGGAATACAGCCAGGGATTGGCGGCAAGATGACCGGCGATGAGCGTGGTGCATGTGACCCGATCACCGGCACGCCGTATCTCGGTGCAGATCAGTTCGCACAAGCATGCCCGGCAACGGCTGCGCAGCCGAACAGCCCAGACTATCCGCAAATGTTGGAAGGTGCGGGTTGGGGTGAGTTCAGCGTTGAGCCTCCTTCGCATGCCTCGAACGATGCCGGCGATCACAGTGCGATTACCGGAAGCCGCTATGAGCAAGGCCACATTACCGGCCCCTTTGGCATGGCGCCGGGCAAGGTAACTGGGACCGAACAAGCACGCTTCGATCACAAGCATGCTGCCCCTTCTGTGCAGCAACCACCAGCAGCAAGCATGTTGGAAGGTCGCGTAAAGCCACGTATCAGTGGTGAAGGTATGGACTCAGGGATGCGGATTACTGGAGATGACTGGGATCGCGGTGATCGCGTGACCGGCACCGAAGGGCGTACTGCAACCGGACGTAATCCGACCCGTCGTGGTCCGATCAACAATACCGCGAGCATGGCGCAGCAACAGAAGCGTAATGAGGAAGTTTCTGAGCCTATCAGCAAAGTAACAGGCGGCAGTGGCAATACCGATCGTGGCGCATTGATCACCTATTCTGGAGGTGCGCGCGGGTAACCCGTGCGTAGCGACCAGCTCAGGTCACGATCATGAATCGTCGTCACCGTACTTCGGCTCGCGTTTTGTCTGTGGCATCCGCTGCGGCAGCGCCGGCACCATTGCGCCGTCCTGGGGCAGTGGGCATGGCTGCGGCTGCTCCGCTGGTTGCGACTCCAAAAGCGCCGAGCATGGTGAAGCCATGGGCAACCGATCCAATGCGTGAAAACGCGGATTTGTATGCCTATGAGCAGGGCGTGAAGCAAGCGTTTGATCAGATCGTGCCGACGCTCAAGAAGATTTCTGCCTTGCAGCATGAAGCGGACTTTGAGCAGCAGGCACAACGTGTTGCCCAGCAGGAGCTCGGCTTCACTCTGCCGGAAGAAATTTTGGAGACGGCTTGGGTTGAGCAGCTCGACATGCAGCAGCTGTTTGCTTGGTGCTTGTTTGAAACGTAT
>CAZZIQ010000023.1:0-15020 GCA_964654355.1 uncultured Piscirickettsiaceae bacterium | reverse complement strand
CATACCGACGATTGCCCACACCACGGCCATGATGGCGAACTGGCGGACAACCTTATAGTTATAGGTCGTAGCCTGTGCACTCATATGCTGCTCTCCTCAGCGATTTCACGTTTTGAACCTTCAAAATGCCTGCATATGCAGGCTTAAGAATTTCAGTCTTTCTTAAGACAGGCGCCTTTTTGCGGGAATCTCCCAGCTCTGTCAAGAAACTGATTGATTTACTCAACTAAAAACACAGAACAACCACGTGGTTTTCGGCACCCTCACGCGGACGTATCCTAGGAGTCTGAATCGAGAAAAAAGTTGATCCGGATCAATAAAACGATCAAAAAAATCTTTTATGCCAAGTTTTTTATGATGCGTGGCGGTTTTCGCGAGGGGATGCCGTGATGCCCGCCTCTGCACGCAACGCATCCAGATCCAAAATTTCGATGTCGCGATTGCTCACCTGAATCCAGCCCGCCTGCTGCAAGCGGGTTAATTGCCGACTGACGGTCTCCAAGGCAAGGCCGAGATAATTCGCAATATCGCCGCGGCGCATCCCCAAACGTAGGCAGCGTCCATCGCACCCGCGCAAGCGCGAACGCTCAGACATCATCAAAATGAAATGCGCCACGCGCTGTTCGGGCTTGCGGTGGCTGCTAACAATGATCTGCTCTTGCTCAATCAAAACCTCACGACTCATTAGTCTGAGCAATTGATGATGCAGGTTGGGAATTTGCGTAGCCAAGGTATCGAGGCGGTCAAAGGGCAACTCGCACAGGCTCAGATCCTCCAATGCTTCCGCCGTGAGGGTGTGCGTACCGGTCGCAATCGCCTCCACCCCAATGATCTCACCCGGCAAATGAAAGGACATGATCTGCGTATCGCCCTCGGCATCGGTGCGATAGATCTTCACACTACCCGAACGAATGGCGTACAGGCTGCGGAATGCATCACCGGCATCATAGACGCGACTGCCGCGCGCAACCGGACGGCCGCGCGAAATGATGCGCTCGAGCCGATCGAGATCCCCCTCCTCCAAACCAAGCGGCACACAGAGCTCGCTGAGCGAGCAATCCGCACAGGCCACGCGTAGGCTGGAAAGATCGACCACCGATCCGTGCGACGGACAGGAAGGCGAAGTTGATTTCATGACACCTGCATCCTGCGTGATCGTTTGTTTATTTTTCTGCGCCACTGCCGCAGCTCCGTCTCACGCTGACGAAGCCCTACCATAGCGCAGGCGTAGCAAGGAGTACACAGGCCGGCATACGCACGGTATGCTTGCCGGGATTACGCCCAGACCACGACCACTCTACATTCACAACTAACGAGAAACTCATGTCGCGCCAAGCCACGGTCGAACGCAACACCCTGGAAACTCGCATCACCGCAACTGTCAACCTCGACGGTACGGGTAGCGGCCAATTCCACACCGGCATTGCCTTCCTCGAACACATGTTGGATCAGATCGCGCGGCATGGCTTGATTGACCTCGACATTCGCGCCGACGGCGACCTCCACATCGATGCTCACCACACTGTGGAAGACATCGGCATCACCCTGGGCCAGGCCATCGCCAAAGCCGTTGGGGATAAAAAAGGGATTCGTCGCTATGGTCACGCCTATGTCCCATTGGACGAGGCGCTGTCCCGTGTCGTGCTCGATTTCTCCGGGCGTCCGGGGCTGGAATTTCACGCCCAATTCCCGCGCAGCGCAGTCGGTGAGTTTGATACCGAGCTGTTTTACGAGTTCTTTCAGGGCTTCGTGAATCACGCTCAAGTCACGCTACACATCGACAACCTGCGTGGACGTAACAGTCACCACATCGCCGAGACCATCTTCAAAGCGTTTGGCCGCGCGCTGCGTATGGCACTCGAAGCCGACCCACGCATGGCCGGCACAGTTCCCTCAACCAAGGGCAGCCTCTGAATCCACTGGATGGGCAGCACGCTGTCCAGGTAGACACTCGTCAGATGAAGATCGCAGTCATTGATTACGGCATGGGGAACCTGCGCTCAGTCGCGAAAGCGCTGGAGCATGTCGCCCCCAACCAAACCATTGTGGTCAGCTCAGATGCGAACGAGATTCGCGCTGCAGATCGAGTAGTTTTCCCTGGCCAAGGCGCGATCGGCGATGCCTTGCGAGAACTACGTAGTCGCGGTCTCGTTGAGATCCTGCACGAAGCTGCTGCCAGCAAACCCTTCCTCGGGATTTGTCTAGGTCTGCAAATCCTCAATCAGCATAGTGATGAGGATGGTGGTCATGAAGGGCTCGGGTTGTTTAGCGGCCGGGTAAAACGCTTTCCGGCCGACATGCAGGATACGCGCCGCGAACGTTTAAAAGTGCCGCAGATGGGCTGGAACGAAGTTCATCAAGACCGTGCCCATCCGCTGTGGACCAACATCACCCAAGACGCACGCTTTTATTTCGTGCATAGCTATTATGTTGAAGACGCCCTTCGCGAGACCGCCGCGACCACCGTTTATGGCATCCCATTTACCGCTGCGGCCGGCCAAGACAATGTTTTTGCCGTACAGTTTCACCCAGAAAAGAGTGCGCAGGCGGGCCTGCAACTCTTACAAAACTTCACTGCCTGGGATGGCCAGGCCTAAGCCTCCCGGCACATGACGATTGGATCGAAACCATGCTGATTATCCCCGCCATTGACCTCAAGGACGGCCAATGTGTACGCCTACGACAGGGCGACATGAATGAATCCACTGTGTTTTCCAGCGATCCAGTCGAGGTCGCGGGACGCTGGGTCGAGGCAGGCGCACGCCGGCTCCACATTGTGGACCTCAATGGCGCATTTGATGGCGAGCCACGCAATGCAGAAATCATTCATCGCATTGCCGAGGCCTATCCCGACCTCCCGATTCAAGTCGGCGGCGGCATTCGTACTGAAAAAACCGTCGAGACCTATCTCGATGCGGGTGTACGCTGGGTCATCATTGGTACTCGCGCCGTATCCGAGCCACACTTCGTCAACGACCTGTGTGCGGAATTCCCAACCCACATCATCGTTGGCCTTGACGCCAAAGACGGCAAGGTGGCCATCGATGGCTGGTCCAAGCTGTCTCGCCACGATGTCATCGACCTCGCGCAACACTTCGAGGCTGATGGTGTGGACGCCATCATCTACACTGACATCTCACGCGACGGCATGATGCAAGGCGTCAACATTGATGCCACGGTGCGTCTCGCCCAATCCATCCACATTCCGGTGATTGCCTCGGGTGGCATCACCAACCTGCAAGATTTAGAACGTCTTTGTGCCGTGGCCGATGAAGGCATCATGGGCGCAATCACCGGACGTGCGATCTACGAAGGCACGCTGGACCTTAAAGAAGCCCAAGCCTATGCCGACGCCAACTGCCCAGACCTAAGCGAGCTGATCGGCTAAAGCATCATGGGTCTGGCTAAGCGCATCATCCCCTGCCTCGACGTGGACCAAGGTCGCGTCGTCAAAGGTGTGCGTTTTGTGGAGATTCGTGATGCGGGTGATCCAGTCGAGGTTGCGCGTCGTTACGACCAAGAGGGTGCCGACGAAATCACCTTTCTTGACATCACCGCCAGTCATGAAGGTCGCGAAACCATCGTCCATGTGGTCGAACAAGTCGCCAGCCAAGTCTTCATTCCGCTTACCGTCGGGGGTGGCATTCGAGCCGTAGACGACGTGCGTCGCATGCTTAACGCAGGCGCGGACAAGGTCGCAATCAATACTGCAGCCGTGTTCAACCCGGATCTGATTACTGAAGCGGCCGACAAGGTCGGCTCTCAGTGTATCGTGGTCGCCATCGACGCCAAACAGGTCGAGGGCGGCGCGAACCCACGCTGGGAAATCTTCACCCACGGCGGCCGCAAGCCCACCGGCTTGGATGTGGTTGAGTGGGCGCAACGCATGGCGCGCAACGGTGCGGGCGAGATCCTGCTCACCAGCATGGATCGTGATGGCACCCGCAGTGGCTTTGATCTTGCGCTCACCCGCGCAGTGGTCGATGCCGTACCCATTCCGGTGATTGCCTCCGGCGGGGTTGGCTCTCTCGATGACTTAGCCGATGGCGTCGAACAAGGGGGCGCGGATGCGGTGCTGGCAGCGAGCATCTTCCACTTTGGTGAACACACCGTACATGAGGCCAAACAATGCATGGCTGCACGTGGCATTGAGGTGCGTCTATGAGTTTGGCGTGGCTCGATGCCGTGCGCTGGGATGCCCAAGGCTTGGTGCCCGCCATCGCGCAAGATGCGCAAAGCGGTCGCATCTTGATGATGGCATGGATGAACCGCGAGGCCTTACAGCTCACCGTAGAAACCGGACACGCCGTGTATTGGTCGCGTTCCCGGCAGAAGCTATGGCACAAAGGCGAGTCCTCTGGCAATCAACAAGATGTGCAAGAAATTCGCCTCGACTGCGATGAGGATGTCATCGTGCTGCAAATTCGCCAACGCGGTGGCATTGCCTGCCACACCGGCCGGGAGAGCTGCTTCTATCGCGTGTTAGAAAACAACACGTGGAAAACCGTGGATCCCGTCTTGAAAGATCCAGATGTGATGTATGGAGGTTCGGCATGAGGTTGCGCGTTTGCTCCTCCCTGTTTGCATTGGCTTGCATGAGCCTGCCATGGATCGCCGCACCGGTTGCTGCACAAACGGTAACCCCCTTACCCGAAGAAACCGTACTGCCCGGTACGCAAATTAAGGGCGAAATTTGGAATGCCGTCGAGGTCTTAGAAGACCTCCTTGTATTGCCTGAAGATGGGATTCCACCGGCACTGCTACGGAATGCACATGGGCTGGTGGTAATCCCTTCGATGATCAAGCTGGGCTGGATGATTGGTGGCCGACATGGCAGCGGCGTGTTGCTAGTCAAAAAAGAAGACGGCAGCTGGAGCCAACCGGTCTTTGTGACCCTCACCGGGGCCAGTTTCGGTTTTCAGTTCGGCGCGCAATCGAGCGACGTGGTGCTGGCGTTTAAGCGCGACAAAAGTATTCGCAACATTCTCGAAGGTAAGCTCACCCTCGGCGCGGAAACCTCGGTTGCCGCGGGCCCGGTCGGCCGCGAAGCCTCGGCTGCAACCGATGCCCAATTGCGCGCCGAAATCTACAGCTGGTCACGCGCACGCGGCCTGTTCGCCGGAGTGTCCCTCGATGGCTCGATTCTGCGCGTGGATGACGAGCGCAACGCCAATTTCTATCAAACCCCCGAGGTCACTCCCGAGCAAATCCTTGCTGGCACTGTGACCTCGCGCTCGGGCGGCATCAATCGCCTGCACGCCTTGGTCAACGACCCGACCAATGCCCTCGGAGTCCAACCATGACCCAAGCTTCTGTCTTGCAACAACTGGATGCCGTCCTGCGTGAACGCTTACTGGGCGATCCGGAGCAATCCTATGTTGCCAAGCTGCAGCACAAGGGGCTGGATGCGATCCTGAAGAAGATCGGCGAGGAGGCCACCGAAACCGTGATCGCCGCAAAATCGGGGAATCGCGAACAAATCATTTATGAAACCGCCGATTTGTGGTTTCATTGTCTGGTCTTGTTGGCACGCGAAGACATCGCGAGCGATGAGATCCTAAATGAATTGGCACGCCGTTTTGGTGTGTCAGGGCTGGCAGAGAAAGCCAGTCGCGACGCCTGATTCCTCAGCGCACCGTCTAACTGAAGTCCGTCGAAACGGACCAAGCGATCACGAAACATGTCTGACGATTGCATTTTTTGCAAAATCGCTGCGGGCGACGTGCCGGTGGACCTTGTGCATGAAGATGAACACGTGATGGTGTTCCACGACATTCAGCCGGTAGCCGACACGCACTTGTTGGTGATTCCGCGCATGCACATTGAAAGCCTTGAACACTTGTCTCCTGCGCATGACGCACTCAGTGCGCATATGCTGCGTCTGCTGCCTGAGCTGGCACAGCGCATGGGGCTGAGCGAAGGCTTCCGCACCATCATCAACACGGGCGCTGGCGGTGGACAAACCGTTTTTCATTTACACATGCATCTACTGGGCGGCGAACGCTTACCCGGCTTTCATTAACATTGCTCGCATAGACGAGTTAGAAAATCACCAAGGAGAACATCATGGGCATTGGCGGCATCAGCATCTGGCAACTTCTCATCGTGCTGGTCATCATCATTCTGCTGTTCGGCACCAAAAAACTGAAAAATGTCGGTGGCGACCTCGGCAGTGCGATCAAGAGCTTCAAGAAAGCCGTGCATGACAAGACCGAGGGCGACGATAGTGCAGCGCTAGAACAGAAAGATCCCAGCACGTTAGAAAGCGAGAAGGTCGAAAAGAAAGACCAAGTCTAATTCAATCCAGTCATCGCGACCCTTCTGAGTTTGCCGCATGTTTGACATCGGCTTTTGGGAACTGGCGCTCATCGGCGTCGTTGCGCTTTTAGTCATCGGACCGGAGCGCTTGCCTGCGGTCGCGCGTACGGCCGGCGCCTGGTGGGGCAAATTTTCTCGCTTTGTGGGCGGCGTCAAAGCCGACATTGATCGTGAACTAAAAACCGACGAACTCAAACGCATCATGCAGCAACAAAGCGCGAGCGTTGGTCTACACGACATCATTGAAGACACCAAACAAGACCTCAAAACCATCGAACAAGAGACGGTTAGCGCGGCCGATGCGGCCGGCGTTAAACCCACTGCCGACAGTACTAGCAAAACGCGTAGCGCAGAAAACCTCGACGGCTGAGGCCTGCATTTGCTATGGCAACCTCAAATTCTCAACTCCCTGAACAACCACTGCTCGCACACCTGATCGAGTTGCGCGACCGCATGCTGCGGATTGTGCTGGTAGTGCTGGCCGTATTCGTTGTCTTGTTTCCATTCGCGAATGACCTCTACACCCTCCTCGCAGAACCACTGATGGCGCACCTGCCCAGCGGCAGCAGCATGATCGCGACCGAGGTTGCCTCACCGTTCTTAACTCCATTCAAGCTCACACTTATTGCTGCGATCTTCATTGGCATCCCAGTCATCCTGTATCAGTTCTGGGCCTTCATCGCGCCCGGTTTGTATAAACATGAGCGGCGCATGATCTTCCCGCTGGTGATCTCCAGCACGTTCCTGTTCTACGCTGGCATGGCGTTTGCCTACTTCATTGTCTTTCCCTTGGTGTTTGGCTTCTTGGTAAGCGTCGCGCCGGAAGGGGTGTCGGTGATGACCGATATCAGCAAATACCTCGACTTCGTCCTTAAACTCTTTTTTGCGTTTGGCGTCGCGTTCGAAGTACCTATCGCGACCATCTTATTGGTCTGGATGGGCGCCACCACGCCCAAAAAACTCACAGCAAAACGTCCCTACATCATCGTTGGCGCGTTTGTCGTCGGCATGCTGCTGACCCCGCCGGACGTAATTTCGCAAAGCCTGTTAGCGATTCCAGTTTGGTTGCTGTTTGAAGTGGGCGTGGTGTTCTCGCGCTTCTTTGTGCGCAAACCGGACGAAGAAGAAAGCACGGATGAAAGCGAAGACGACACACCTTCGACAACAGCTGCAAGTACCGCTGCAGCTGTTGTCGAAGATGACGTCAGCATGGAAGAGCTTGAGCGTGAGTTCGATGTGCATGAAGACGCGCTGGAGAAATCGCGACTGGAGCGTGAAGCGGCAGCCAAACGTACTCAAGCCTCTGCTGAAACTGAGCGTGCGGCAGCAGAGTCAGACTCCGGCGCAACAGAATCAGACAACACGGTTGATAGAGACGCTGCTGAAACACCAGATACGCCTGCTGTACTGGATCCGCAGGCACGCAACTTCGAACAAGAACTATCGGCAGAACAGCGTGCAGCGCTAGAGGATGAGATGGCGTTAATGGACGGCGGTCTTGACGACGAAACGGATAACTCAGACAACAGCGACACAACGCCGCCGAAGACATAGTTGTAGAGGGGAGTTACTTATACTTAAGTCGCGCTTGACGCATCTGGATCATTCTGCAGCGTCAACAACGGCTGGCCGGTCATCTCGATAGGCTGCTTGATCGACATCAAGTGCAGCATGGTTGGTGCAACGTCAGCCAACGCGCCGGAAGTCTTCATTTCCACTGCACGCTTCCCAACATAGATAAATGGCACCAGGTTGGTTGTATGTGAAGTCAGCGGCTGATCGCTGTCAGCACTACACATCTGTTCGCAGTTGCCATGATCCGCAGTGAGCAACATCTCGCCACCGGCAGCTTCAAGTGCCGCACGAATCCGTCCCAAACTTTCATCAATCGCCTCAGCCGCCTTCATCGCGGCTTCGAGAATGCCGGAATGACCGACCATATCGCCATTGGCGAGGTTACAAATGATGAACTCATATTTTCCGCTCTGGATCGCATCGACCAGCTTATCGGTGACCTCGCGTACGCTCATTTCTGGCTTGAGGTCATAGGTCGCCACATCCGGTGACGGAATTAGAATGCGGTCTTCAAACTCGTACTGCTTTTCTTCACCGCCATTAAAGAAGAACGTCACATGCGCGTACTTCTCGGTTTCGGCAATGCGCAGCTGTCGCATCCCCAACGAAGCCACATATTCGCCAAATACGTTGCGCAGTCGCTCCGGCGGGAACGCAACCGGCACATCAAAATTCTTGTTGTATTCGGTCAGTGTGGTGAACGACCCAAGGCGAGGCCAACGCGCCCGCTCAAAGCCATCAAACTCTTCGAGAATGATCGCTTCCGTCAACTGGCGCGCACGATCCGAACGATAGTTCATGAACATGATCGCATCGCCATCCTGGATCTGCACCGGCTGTTCACCCGGCGGCACAATCACCGTGGCTTGCGCAAACTCATCGGTCTCATCGCGCGCATAGGCCATGTCCAAGGCCTGCATCGCACTCTCGGCTTGATACGGGGCGACGCCGTCAACGATTGCCTCATACGACATCTTGACCCGCATCCAGCGCTGGTCGCGATCCATCGAGTAATAGCGCCCAACCACGGAAGCAAAGCGCCCGCCGACTTCAGCAAACACTTTTTCCATTTCCTCAATCGAGGCCGCCGCGCTCTTCGGTGGCGTGTCGCGGCCATCTAGAAACGCGTGCACATAAACCCGGTCGGCACCACACTGTCGCGCCATCCGCACCATGGCATGAATATGGCCTTCATGGCTATGCACGCCGCCCGGCGAAAGCAGGCCCATGACGTGCACGGCCTTGCCTTCACGCACCGCGACTTCAATAGGCTCAATCAGCGTGCGGTTTTCGAAAAAAGAACCCGTACGAATCGAACGACAAATGCGGGTGTATTCCTGATACACCACGCGTCCGGCACCGAGATTGAGGTGTCCGACCTCGGAGTTGCCCATCTGATCGGCCGGCAAGCCGACCTCCGCACCTGAGGTGTGGATGAGGGTATGTGGGAATTCCTGCCAGAGACGATCCCAGTGGGGCGTTTTGGCTAGGGCGATGGCATTGCATTCACTCGCTTCCCGATAGCCCCAGCCATCAAGAATACAAAGCATGAGCGTGCGCGGAGGTGTCGACATCGTCCTAGGCCAAACGGCAAATTAGCAGGTTGAAAGGGAATGGATCACAAGGATCAGTGGATGCTTATTCTAGCGTTTTCTCAAGCACTTGCGTATCGGTTTCCCACCCAAAAGGCGGCAAATTCGCAGCAGTCGTTCTCAGAAAGAATGGACAGCGATTCGGAAAACCGATAGATTTCATCGGCAAATTCAATCTGTCTAGGGAGCTGGACAGCACAACACAAGCATCGCCCTCCGCCAATGGAGTGAGCCACTGCAGGAACGAGGAAAGGGAGTTCATATGGGCAACATCGTCAATCTCGATGGCAGCAACAAATCCAACGCCGCAGAGGAACTTGAGGGCCTGTTGATTGGTGATGAAGACATTGAACGGGCGTCGCGCTCGCTCAAGGCCATGGCTCACCCGCTACGCCTGAAAATTCTCTGCACTCTAGGCAACAACGAGCTAAGCGTACAAGAAATCGTTGACCGCGTCGGCACCTCCCAAAGCAACATCTCGCAGCACCTCTCAATCCTGCGCGACAAAGGCATCCTCGATTCTTATAAAGATGCCAACCGCGTCTTCTATCACGTCGGCGACAAGCGCACGCTGCGTTTGATCGACATGATGCGCGAGGTTTTCTGCAGCTGCTAAGCCGCCGCGCGGGCTGCAGCACTCCTGCCGCGCCCCCGTTCACTTGCCTCTCGACCCCCGCTCCCGGGATAATGCTCGGGTGTTTTGATTGATTTTTACTTGAGGATCTCGACATGACTCGTGAACAAATCCTGCGCATTCTTCCTGGCATCATCATCCTGATCTCGCTCTATCTGGACGGCCGCATTTCAACCGAACCCAGCTGGTTGTGGCTGACTGCCTTTGTCGGTCTAAACCTACTGCAAAGCGGCTTCACCAAGTGGTGTCTGGCGGAACAGATGCTGAAGAAGTTCAACATCGGCAAGGCATAATCGCCCAGCACGAATCTGGCCATGGAAAACTTTCTGACTTTCGCCACAGCACAGTGGCCGCTGCTCCTCGCACTGCTATTCACGTTGTTGATGCTCGGCCACAACCTGTTTGGTGCACGCCTAAAGGGCTACGCTGTAATTGGCCCTCAAGAGGCCATTCGCTTGATGAGCCATCAAGAGGGCGTGTTGGTGGATGTGCGCGAAACGGGTGAACTCGATCGCGACGGTCAGGTGCGCGATGCCGTACATATTCCACTTGGACAACTGGCCAAACGCAGCATCGAACTGGAGCGCTATCGCAACCAACCGGTGATCGCGATTTGCCGCTCGGGCCACCGCTCAGCCGCAGCTTGTGGACGCCTGCGCAAGGCGGGCTTTGAGCGTGTCTTTAATCTTCAAGGTGGCGTCAACGCGTGGAAAAACGCGGGCCTGCCAATGCGCGGCGGCAAGAAAAAATAAGCCCGCCATTGAGCGAGAACGACATGCCTCATATCGAAATGTATTGCACCTCCGTCTGCCCGTACTGCCGCAGCGCAGAGATGCTACTGGCGCGTAAGGGTTTCACCGAGATCGAGAAAATCCGCCTCGACCTCGAGCCCAAGCGTTGGGAAGAACTCGAAACGCGCAGTGAGGGGCGTCGCACCGTGCCGCAGATCTTTATCGATGGCGTACACGTGGGCGGATTTGATGATCTCTCCGAACTCAACGCGGAAGGCAAGCTCGACCCCATGCTCGGCTTGTAAGCCTCATGAGCGACGCGCTGCATGTTGTCTGCCCACACTGCGACGGAATCAATCGAGTTCCCGCGAGTGGCCTAAGCGCCGCGCCCAAATGTGGAAAATGCCATCAACCGCTGTTCACCGGCACCCCACTGGAATTGAATCAAGCGCGCTTTGAGCGTCAGCTCACACGCAGCGATGTACCCTTGCTGGTGGATTATTGGGCATCCTGGTGTGGCCCGTGCAAAATGATGGCACCGGTGTTTGCGCAAGCCGCCGCCCAACTCGAACCGCGCGTACGCCTGATCAAGATCAGCACCGAAACCGAACAACAGCTCGCTGCGCAACAACGCATTCAGAGCATTCCAACCCTTGCGCTGTACCGAGGCGGTCGCGAGGTCGCGCGCCAAGCCGGCGCCATGGATCTTTCTAGCTTAGTGCGCTGGGCCCAATCTTACCTTTAATGTTTTTCATCCAACGAGAAGTTTCATGAGCGAATCCGCAACTCCATCTGATACCCGTAACCTGCAAATTCTGAAGCTGTACATCAAAGATGTTTCGTTCGAGTCCCCGATGACCCCGGGCATTTTTCAGGCACAGTGGAACCCGCAGTTGGACCTCAAGTTCAACATGGAAACCAAGAAATTGGACGAAACTAATTTCGAAGTCACTCTGGGTGTGACTGCAACGGCCAGCAACGACAAAGGACAAACTGCGTTCTTGGTTGAACTGCAGCAAGCAGGGATTTTCTTGATTGAAGGCTTTAATGAGAACGAGATGGATCATCTCACCAAGGCCTATTGCCCGAACATTCTGTTCCCGTTCGCGCGCGAAGCGATTGCCGATCTCAGCACACGTGGCGGTTTCCCACCGCTGGTTCTGCAGCCAGTGAACTTTGATGCGATGTATGCACAGCAGAAGAGCGGCGCCAACGGCGAGGCTGCGCACTAACCATGCATTACAGCGTCCTCGGCGCTGGCTCGTGGGGCACTGCGCTGGCGATCCGACTGGCGCAGAATGGCCATGAAGTTTTGCTGTGGACGCATCGCGCGGAACAAGCACAAGCACTCCAGCGTGATCGCCGCAATGCGCGTTATCTGCCAGACGCTGCATTCCCAGATGCTCTGCAGGTGACATCTGAATTGCATGAAACTGGTAACGCTGATCGTGTCTTACTCGCAATTCCTTCGGCTGCTTTTGCCGATACGCTCGCAGCACTGAAGTCCGAGCTAAAGAGTGGCACGCCGGTGTTGTGGGCCACCAAAGGCTTCGCCCAAGGTGGACGGTTGTTGCATGAAATCGTTGCCGAGCACCTGCCTACTACGCAGCCGCGCGGTGCCCTATCCGGCCCGACTTTTGCGGCTGAAGTTGCACGCGGCTTACCAACTGCGATCACGTTGTCGCTAGATCACACGATCACGGCACCCAACACCGATGCACTCGCCCAAACTTTGGCGCAAGAGTTTCACAGCCCCACATTTCGCTGCTACACCAACCCGGATTTGATCGGCGTTGAAGTCGGTGGTGCGATCAAAAATGTCTTAGCCATCGCCGCAGGTATCGCCGATGGCTTGGGCTTTGGCGCCAATGCGCGCACCGCGCTCATTACCCGTGGACTGGCCGAGATGATGCGTCTTGGTGCAGCGTTGGGCGCGAAGGCTGAAACCTTTATGGGCTTGGCCGGCCTTGGCGATCTCGTCTTAACCTGTACCGACGATCAGTCACGCAATCGCCGCTTTGGCCTCGCACTCGGTCGTGGCGACAACGCTATCGACGCCAAAGCCAGCATTGATCAGGTGATCGAAGGTGCGGAAACCGCGCAGCAGGCCTGGCAACTCGCGCAACACCATGACGTTGAAATGCCGATCACCGAGCAAGTGGTCCGCGTGATCGCAGGTGAAATCACGCCGCGCGATGCGGTGGCCGCCTTGCTGCAGCGTGATCCCAAATCGGAAACAACTGGCGCATAATGCCTGCCCCATGAATACCGCGCTAAAAACCGAATTTTGTGGCCTAACGCTCAATAGCCCGATCATGTTGCTTTCGGGCTGTGTCGGTTTTGGTGAGGAATACACCCGCATCGAAGGCTTTAGCAACACCGATGTCGGCGCGGTCATCTTAAAAGGTACTACGCTGGAGCCGCGTCTCGGCAACAAGCCGCACCGCGTGTATGAAACACCGGCAGGCATGCTTAATTCGATTGGCTTGCAGAACCCAGGCGTGCGTTATGTCGTCGATACGATCCTGCCGACTTTGGATTTTTCCGAAACACGTTTTATTGCTAACGTCTCGGGCTCGACCGTTGAGGAATACGCGGAAGTCTGTCGGATCTTTGATGATTCGCCGATTGATGCCATCGAGATCAACATCTCCTGCCCGAATGTGAAAGAAGGCGGCGTGGTCTTTGGCAACGATCCGGAGATGTCGGCGCGCGTGGTTGCGGCGTGTCGCGGCGCCACTAAAAAGCCTTTGATTACCAAGCTATCTCCCAACCAAACCGACATTGCCTATAGCGCACGCAAGGTCATCGAAGCCGGTACCGATGGCCTGTCCGTCATCAACACCTTGATGGGCATGGCGATTGATCTGGATTCACGCACACCGGTACTCGGCAATAATCAGGGCGGCCTCTCCGGCCCCGCGATCAAACCGATTGCACTCCTGAAAGTGCATCAGGTTTATCAGGTCGCGAAACAACACAATATCCCGATCCTCGGCCAAGGCGGGATCGTCAATGCCAAGGACGCGCTTGAATTCATTGTCGCCGGTTCAACGACTGTCGGATTGGGCACCGGCTTGTTCTACGATCCGCTCACTTGCCCGCAAGTGAATCAAGGCATCGCGGACTATCTTACAAAGCACAACTTCAACTCGATTCACGATCTGGTCGGCACGCTGACTACACATCAAGCCATCGTCTGCGGCTGCGCGGATTAGGCAATAAGCAGCATCGCACTGCCAGCAAAGCCCAAACAAAAAATCCCGGCATAGCTGCCGGGGTTCTTTGTTGCCTTGATCTCACCTCAAATCAAATCGATCGGCATTCATTACCTTCGTCCATGCGGCAACAAAATCACGAACAAATTTTTCTTTGTTGTCATCCTGCGCATAGACCTCGGCATAGGCACGAAGAATCGAATTTCGGTTGCACCACCGCGCATGACTGGGCATTTTGCTGCAGACATGGTTACTCACCTTTGATTTAGGGCATCACACAAAATGTGGATACTTGGGGGTCAGGCCTAACCGGCGGCGGCACCTCTTCTTCCGTACTGCTGCCAAACGCCAATCGCGCATACCACGCAGCGCGCTCGACATCTCGAAGGGCTTGGATACTCTCTACTCGGTCTTTGTCTGGACTCATGGCATAGCCTCCTGTTCCTTACCCTTTTGCGAGGGCGTAATCCGCCATCAGATCGGACCGCATCAACTGCGGCCAAGCGTTCCGAATCTTTGATCTGAGCGAGTGCTCCCTACGGAAAACCGTCCACGCCTTTTCATGGAAGTAATACGCGACCGTGTTGATGGTCGGCTCGACCAAAGCAATGAGCCCACCTACAAGCAGGCTGCCGGTAAAGGCGTAGGCGACACCGAACGCCACAGAGAAGTGAACTGCGGCAAAGGTCATGGTTTTGATCTTGATCATCTTCACTCTCCTCTTGCTGGTTGAACGATGGAGCCAGTGTAGGGAGGCGATATTGATATATGAAATCGTTTGTTTTTATTAAATAAATTGGAATAGTCGATCAATTGGCCGGCCCGTTTCCCGTCCATGCATCTTCCAAACGGACAAAAAGAAAAACCCCCGACCAGTTTCCTGATCGGGGGTTTGGGATAAGCGCCTGGCGATGACCTACTCTCACATGGGGAGGCCCCACACTACCATCGG
>CAZZIQ010000022.1:0-17570 GCA_964654355.1 uncultured Piscirickettsiaceae bacterium | reverse complement strand
AGCGACGTGAGAAGCGGTAATGTGCAACCAGCCATTCGTTACCGCCGCGGTAATCGAATAGTTCTGCACATGCCATAAAGAAGATTCGCCAGCGTTGCCACCAGATTTTTGCAAAATCTTTACCGTAGGTTTGTTCAAACAGTGGCCATAAGTCACTGCGTTGACGGTCCATTTTTGCCAGCCATGCGTTACAAGTCCTTGCATAATGCTGCCCGCTCCACAGCCAGCGCTGCTCAAGCTTGAGGTTATCTTGGAAGGCGAGGGGTAGATCGATGCTGGGCATCATGCCGCCGGAGAAAAAATGACGGCTCATCCAATCGCTCGAATCGCGATCCTCGAAGCGATAGGGCGTGGTTTGGTGCACAAACACGTGCATGAAGAATTGTCCTTGCGGTCTGAGCCAGTTTTGCACGCGTGCAAACAATGCTGGCCAGTTACGCATGTGCTCGAACATCTCGACGGAAACCACTCGATCAAAATGTTGATCGGTAAAAAAGTCATTCATGTCTGCAGTTACGACTTCCAGATTACTCAGGCCGCGTTGTTGGGCGAGGGCTCGAATTGCCTCACCTTGTGAATGCGAATTCGAGACGGAAACGATCCGACTGTTGGGGTAGTGGGCGGCCATCCAGAGACTCAGTGAGCCCCAACCACAGCCAAGTTCAAGAACCGCTTGCCCATCTTTTAGATCCGCGTGCAGCGCTGTCTCCTTCAGCGCGAGTTCTTCTGCTGCGTCGAGATCCGCTGCGTTGAGCATATCGCCCCAATAACAGCAGCTGTACTTACGTTGTTCCCCGAGTACACGACGAAAGAATTCAGCGGGTACTTCGTAATGCTGCTCGTTCGCCTTTTCAGGCAACAGCGCAATCGGACCCTCTTGCATCAGGCGAATGTGTTCTTGGCGCAAGGCCTCACGCGTGACCGTGTCATGAATCGCAAGCTCATGCAGGCGTTCACGTAACAGCCCGCGAATACCCATGCGAATCACCTGATCCGGGAGAAGCCCGTTTTCACTTAGGCCTTGGGCGAGTGCTCCGGACATGAAGGGCTCCTTGGGAACGGTAGACATGATTCTGACTGCAATACTCGGCTATTGCCTTGTTCGAACCTTAGACAAGAAACTATACAATGTCAAAATAATTGTACAGTATGCGGGCCAGTATCCATTCCACTATCAGATTGGGAGGCATCGGGACGGTGAAACACCAGTACTACGGGGATATCAATGATTTCTGGACCTATGGTCTGTTGCGGGTTTTACAGCAGCGTTTGGGCTGGTCGATGGGGGTTTGTTGGATGCTGACGCCCCCGGATGGGCGAAACGATGGCAACAAAATCAGCTACTTAGATGAGGCCTCGCGCTATCAGCCGCATGATCCCATGCTGTTTCAGGCCTTGTCGCAGAGTGTTCGTGCGGGACGACGGTGCCTCAGCGAGTTTGCACAAGCTGAGCTGTTAAATGAGGCGAGCTATTTTGCGGATCCGCTGCCGCTGGCTGTTGAGGCGCGTGCCGCGTATTGGAGGACTGCCGAGGACCGCCTCGATGACCGGGATCTGGTCTTTTTCGATCCGGACAATGGGCTTGAGATCAGTTCGGTGCAGCGTGGCCAGAAAAATTCGGACAAGTACCTGTGGTTGGATGAGGCGCAGCGGTTTTATGCGCGAGGCCAACGTCTGTTGTTGTTTCAACATTTCCCACGCACGCAACGCGAGCCCTACTTAAACAAGCGCTGTAAAGAGATCCGTAGAGCGTTTACCGGTTCAAGCCGAAGTGAGGCCCTGACAATTGCCAGCTTCAGTCACGCGCATGTGAGCTTTTTATTGGTTTTGGAGAAGAGCGAACACGCCAAGGTCGCGACGGCCTTCGAGCGTGATGACCCGTTCTTTGGCCATCTACGTTGGCACTGATCTAGACCAGATGACGCCCGCCGTTGAGTGGCAGGATGGTGCCGGTGGTGTAACTGCTGTGCAGCAGATACCAGACCGCATCAAACACCACACCAGGACCGGGTTCGATTTGTAGGGCCGAGCGCTTGAGTCGCTCGGCGCGATACTCCGCTGAATCACCTTCATTAAACATCACCAAAGCAGGCGCGATCGCATTGACTTTGATGCGGGGTGCAAAGCGCTTGGCAAAGGAGAGGGTTAGGCTCTCGAGGCCGGCTTTGCTCGCAAGGTAGGCGGCATGCTTGTCGCTGCCACGGCTCACGGTGTGGTCACTGATGGCAATGATGTCGCGCAGGCCTTCGCCTTTGCGTAACAGATCTTCGCAGTGCAGGTTAATCCAATACGGCGCGAACACATGCACGTTCATGAGTTCAGTGAAATGTGCGGGCTCACTTAACACGGTCGCATCCTTGGACCACGTCGAGGCGTTGTGAATGATGGCACGTAAAGAATCAGTGGCTTGTTTCAGTGCGGCAACAAAGGCAAGCACACCTTCTTGAGTGGAGAAGTCGGCTTGCAGGGTGATTACGCCTTGTGCACGCAAGGTGTCTAAAACTGGACGTTCGCGGCGATAAGTGAGGATGATGCGTTCACCACGGGCGAGCAGTTGTTCGCACAGGTGAAGACCCACGCGCTGGGCGCCGCCGGTAATCAGGATGGGTGCGGTGTTGGGGGAGGTGGGTTCAGGGCTCATGCGTGGTATTTGTTTCTGATTCTTCTGAAGAGTTGTGCGCAGATTCCATTTGCGCGCGCTGCCAGGCCAAAACCTTACGGCCATGCTCTGCAATCTCGGCACCCGTGCGCTGACAGCCGATGCAACGACCGGCGTGCATGCGGCATACGCCAATGCAAGGTGAGGCAGGAGGGGTGTCGTTACGGATCATGCTGAACGAGAGGATGCCGCAAGCTGCTGACGAAAGGTAGCGGCTTGTGCCTGAATCGCGGCGAGATCTTCGCTGCTTAGGCGCTCTAGGCTGCGCCATTGCAAGGCTGTACGCGGGTGTTTGGAAAATTTCTCACGATGCCGATCGAGAAAATCCCAATACAACGTGGTGAACGGACAGGCCTGCTGGCCGGTTGCCTTGGCCGGGTCCTGTGCGCAGTGGGCGCAATAGTTCGACATGCGCTGGATGTATTTGCCACTGGCCACATAGGGCTTGCTGCCCAGCGTTCCAGCGTCGGCGTATTGCGACATGCCGAGCGTATTGGGCGCTTCTACCCATTCCACCGCATCGACATAAATGGCCAAGAACCATTCATGCACCTCGCGCGGATTGACCCCAACTAATTGCGCAAACAGCCCCAACACCATCAGGCGTTGGATGTGGTGGGCATAACCGTGGCGGAGGGTTTGCTGTAACGCATCGTGTAGACAGGCCCAATCCGTCTTTCCGGTCCAGTAAAACGCAGGTAGTGGTGCTGCTGCGGAGAGCGCGTTTTCATCCAGCATCTGGGGCATGCGTGCCCAATAGATGTGACGGACGTATTCGCGCCACCCCAAGATTTGTCGAACAAAGCCTTCGACTGCGGCCAGTGGTGCATGGCCTTGTTGATAGGCGTCGAGTGCGGCATCAATCGCGGTTTGGGGATGCAACAGCTTGAGGTTGAGGGCTGCGGAAATGCGGGCGTGAAACAGCCAGGGCTGCTGCGTCCACATCGCGTCTTGATAGTGCCCGAACAAGGGTAGGCGATTGTGAATAAAATCCTCCAAGGCCTGCTGTGCTTGTACAGCAGTAACGGGCCATTGGAAGCTCTGCAGGTCGCCGGGGTGATCCGGAAAGTGTTGTTCAACCCGTGCAATGACGTCTTGGGTGATGGCATCAGGCGCAAACATCGCCGGCACGGGGATGATGCCCGGTCCAGCTTTGCCAAAGGATTTACGGTTTTCGCTATCGAAGTTCCAGCGCCCACCCACAGGCTGGTCGCCGTCCATCAAGACGTCACGCTTGCGGCGTAAAAAACGATAGAAGTGTTCCAACACCCAGTTCTTTCGCCCTTTGCTCCATGCCGCGAATTCCGCTTCGTCGCTGAGGAAATGGGTGTCGGGCAAAAGCTCAAGCTTGATTTGATGTTCGCTGCAGAGCGTTTCGAGTGACTGCAAGACTTCCCATTCACCCGGTTTCACTACGCAGATGTGCGTGATCTTATGCTCACGCAGGGTGGCTTCGAGTGCTTCGCGAAAGCTGGCGTAGGGATGGTCGCCGAGCGCGTGATACGTTAATGCAAAGCCGCGCGCACGGATCTCATCCGCGTAGTGGCGCATGGCGCTTAGGAACAGAACAATGCGTGCCTTGTGACTCCAAACCTTGGTGGCTTCATGCGGAACTTCCGCCATCCAAAAACGGTCTTGTTCGGGATCCGCATTGTGGAAGATCGTGCTGTCCGGATTGAGCTGGTCGCCAAATGCAATGCGCAGGGTGGTCATGTTTGTGCGTCCTCGGCGCTATCTGGCGTGACGTGCTGGCGTGCCGCACGACGGCAACGTTCAGAGCAATAACGCACTTCGTTCCAGACCCGCTGCCAGCGTTTGCGCCAGGTAAACGGGCGCTGGCATTGTGCACAGATTTTTTCCGGCAAGTGCGGCTTGTGATGCGTCATGAATCCTTATGCGGACGTGGACGACACTGATCATCACAGCCTGTTTGTCGTCGAATCCGCCAGATTGCAAAACGATCATAGAGTGCATTTAGTGGGCGGTTGAGGTGCAGCAATTGAATGATGCGCGCGGCAGGGCGATAGCGTGGAAGGACTTGCCAAAGCGCAAAAAATCCATTGGCGCCGATATGCCAGCGACCTGCAGCATCGCGCACATGAAAGCGCGCTAACGCGTCTTCAAATCGAAGTCCTTCATCTTGGAGGCGCTGGGCGGCTTGATGAATGTCGATCCACTCAATCTGTTCAGCGCCATTGAGACGGCGATAGTGGGAGATTTCGCGGCTGCACATTGGACAGACGCCATCGTAAAACACATGCAGTCGATAACTTGAATTCACTTGCTGACTCCAAAGAGCGCACCGAGCCCACCATCCAGATGGAGGACTTGGCCTGTCATCCAGCTCGCATCATTTGAGAGCAAGAACAGAGCCAATCCAGCATGATCCGCTGCAGATCCAATGCGGCCAAGCGGATGACGATCTGCTGCCGCTTCTTGCATGCGCTCGGTTTTGAGAAGACCGGCAGCTAACGGCGTATCACTTAAAGAGGGCGCAATGGCATTGACTCGAATCTGTGGCGCCCATTCGGCCGCCAAGGATCGGGTGAGCCCCTCAACGGCACCTTTGGCACTTGCAATCGATGCATGCATCGGCATCCCCGTCTGTACGGCTACGCTTGAGAACATAACAACACTCGCTTGCGTGCTCTTGCGTAATCCATCGCGACAGGCTTGTAGAATGCGAATCGCCCCAAAGAGATTGATGTTGAGGTCTTGCTCAAACTGGACGAGCTTACAGCGATGAAAGGGTGTAAGTTGAATGGAACCTGGGCAGTAGACCAGTCCGTCAATGGTGTCTGGCAACTCGAGTGTCTTTGGATCAAATTCGTTGCCAGCGTCCCAGCGCTGATCCTTCACTTGAGCATGCATAGGCACGTCTTCGCGCGAGAAATTCCAGACCTGTGTCTCAGGTTCTTTGACCAAGCGATTGAGCAAGGCGGCGCCGATTCCGCTACGTCCACCGATCAAAACAATATTTCGTGACATGGGATTCCTCACATAAAGAAGGTCAGGGCCTTAATGCAGGTCAGTGGGATGTTGATGCAGGCTGGCCTGCAGATGGCCATGGGCTAACAAGTCCTCAAGAGCGACCGCCTTGAGTGTGTTGCTGTGGGTAGCTTCTAAGACCACGGGTGGCGCAACGCCCGCTTCAAGAGCCTCTGCCCAACGCGAAGCACATAGGCACCAGCGGTCGCCTGGCTTCAGCCCAGAAAAACGTAAATCAGGGCGGGGCGTGATTAAGTCATTCCCTTGCGCAGCGGTATGGGCAAGAAATGCCTCTGTAACAACCGCACAGACCGTATGGGTTCCAAGGTCTTGTGGCCCAGTTGTGCAGTGTCCGTCCCGGAAAAAGCCAGTGAGCGGTTCACGACTACAGAGTTCGAGTTCGGTTCCGATAACGTTTTGTGCTTTGTTCATGCTGATCTTGGTGAGGTGAAGTGAAGTTTTTTATCTGACCTTGGAACTCGCGAATGAATCCGCTATCCATGCAACGGGAACTGTGTGCCTACTGGATGGATGTAGGGTTCGCGTTCATCTGCACAGTCCCTGTCATGCTTGGCCGCCAGCTCCTGGCGGCCTTTTTTATGGAATAAAAAACCGCCCCGAAGGGCGGTTGCGACCGTCACTCAGCTTTTCTTCTCGGCCTTCTCGAGCTCTTCCTGGTAACGCTTGGCCATGTCCACGGTGACTTGGGCATGCTCATCTTCGTTCCACTTCGGCGCGGTCTTATCTTTCTTCCAGTTCTTGGCAACTTCGTTCACGTTCATTGCTTCCTCCTGCAAAACAGTGTTGGGTACGAAATCAAAATTTATGCGAGCCCGGAGTTTTTGCCCCAAAGCTCGCAGCCGGATCATACTTGAGTAAAATGCTCAGGAAAAGTCCTCAACCGGAGCCGCAATTTCTCATGACATTGTTCAAGAAAACCCAGCCTGAAAACGCTGAGCCCGCTCGTATCACGGGTCCGTCAGGCATGGCGGTCTGGCAATTCGACAATCGCTTTGTGCGCGAATTGTCTGCAGACGCCGACTTAGAAAACCGCTCACGGCAAGTGCACGGCGCGTGTTACACCGAGGTGTTGCCGACGCCGGTAGCTGCGCCGAAGACCCTTGCGGTTGCCAGAGAAGTTGCCGATTTGTTGGATTTAAGTGAGGCCGATTGGCAGTCGCAGGAGTTCGCTGATGTCTTCGCTGGGAATGCGCTCTTAAAGGATATGCAGCCGTATGCCGCGTGCTACGGCGGGCATCAGTTTGGGCATTGGTCCGGGCAATTGGGCGACGGTCGCGCGATTGTCTTGGGCGAGATCCTGAATCAACACAACGAGCGCTGGACCTTGCAGTTGAAAGGCGCGGGGCCGACGCCGTATTCACGGCGCGCGGATGGGCGTGCGGTGTTGCGTTCATCGGTGCGTGAGTTTCTCTGCAGCGAAGCCATGCATCACTTAGGGATTCCGACAACGCGGGCGCTCAGCTTGGTCGCCACCGGTGATTCGGTGTGGCGGGATTTGTTGTATGACGGCAATCCGGCCTACGAGCCGGGGGCAGTGGTCTGCCGAGTCGCGCCATCGTTTGTACGCTTTGGCAACTTTGAAATCTTTGCCGCACGTGATGATCGAGAAAATCTGCAGCGTTTAACCGAGTATGTGTTGCGCACGGATTTCCCCGAGCTCTTTGCAGAGCACGGTGTGGGTCGAGAAGCGATCTTGGCGATGTTGCATGAAGTTGCGCGGCGCACGGCGTTGTTGATGGTCGACTGGATGCGGGTCGGGTTTGTGCATGGGGTGATGAACACCGACAACCTTTCGATTCTTGGGCTGACGATTGATTACGGTCCCTATGGTTGGTTGGAAGACTTTGATCCCAATTGGACGCCGAACACCACCGATGCCGAAGGCCGGCGTTATGCCTATGGCCAGCAGCCGCAAATTGCGCAGTGGAATCTCACCAAGCTCGCGCAGGCCTTACATGTCTTGGTTGATTCCGTACCCGATTTGCAAGACGCGCTGAAAACCTACAGCGACACCTTCCGTAGTCATTGGGATCAAATGATGGCGAATAAGCTCGGGTGGGGCGCGTATCGTGGCAACGATGATCAACAAATGATTCAGCGCTTGCTCCAGCTGTTACAACGCACAGAATCAGATTGGACCCGATTCTTTCGTCGTTTTGCTGCCTTGGATGCACATCCTAGTGATGAAGCTTTGGGTGCGTTTGAAGAAGCGATTCGCTATCGGCCTGATCAGGTCGGCAAGGTGTTGCAAGACGAATGGCGCGCGTGGATTGCACAGGCCTTGTTGCGCCGTGAGGATGATCCGCGTTCGGCCGCGCAACGCCACGCAGAAGCCGATCGCATCAACCCAAAATATGTGTTGCGCAATTACCTAGCACATCAGGCCATTGATCTTGCGACGGAAGGCGATGCTTCTGAGATTGAGCGGCTATTGGATTTGTTGCGGCATCCCTACGACGAGCAACCGGAGAGGGCGCATTACGATGCCTTGCGGCCAGAATGGGCGCGCTTTAAGCCGGGTTGTTCGATGTTGTCCTGTAGCTCGTGATGGATTGAGTAGAGTGGATCGCTAACGCGGTGCGCGATAGGGATTAGGCTGACGACGAGGTTGCGTTGGCTGCATGGATTCGGCCACCAAACTTCGAATCAATAAACCATCTTCCGCACGTAGACCGTGTCCGGGCGGCGTGAGGATTATCTCGATACGCGCACCTTCCTGTGCGGGGTGCCCGTGAAGGCTCTGACTCCACGGTGGCACCACTTCATCCTCTGCGCGCACCACACTAATCCAACGTCCGGGCGGTAGCGGCTGACGTGCAAGCTGTGCGATGTACCCATTGGGGGTGGGGTCGAGGTTGCGCAACAGTTCATCGGATTGTTTGGCCATGCGCCATTTTTGTTCGCCCGCGAACATGCGAGCCGCAAGAGAGGTTGCACTGTTATTGGTGATTTCGCGGGCGGTGCGCGCGAGTGGCGTGCCAAGGTGGGGCGCGGCGATGGTGATGATGGTGCGGATCTTGAGTGCTGGATTGCGAACCAAGGTGTCGCGGACAACCAAACCACCGAGTGAATGTGCAGCGATGTGCAGCGCCTCGTCGGGATGACGACGACGGATTTCTTGTAAGGCGCTGGCCAACGCGCTGGATTGCACTAGGATCGGAGCAGTGAAGGGCAGTTCGACGCGGTAGCTGCGATGACGCTGAGGGCGGGTGTCATTGGGGAATTCTTGAAGGCGGCCGTTGGCCAATGGACGCAAAACCGCGTATGGAGCCCAACCCGCTTGAGCAAGCACGGTAAGTACGCCGCTGCGCTCCCAGGACAAGGCATCACCGAGATAACCATGTACCAAGACTAACGTATCGCTGCGCACAGGGGCTGCGGACAGCAACAACCCGAGAAACAAGCCTTGGAGGAGGATGCGGGGACGTTGTAGGTTCATGTTCAGATCAGTGTTGCGGCTGTGCGAGAATGCGCTGAATCCTCCCACACAATATCAAGTTACGCGAGCCTGTCTGTTCCTCCTATGTCGGTTCTCTCTCTAGCCCGTTGGTCTCTCTATGCCGAGCTGATGCGTTTGCACCGGCCGATCGGGATTTATTTGCTCGCATGGCCCATGCTCTGGGGGTTATGGCTTGCAGCGGATGGCGTACCTTCGCCACTCATTCTTGCGGTATTCCTGCTTGGTGTCGTGCTCATGCGTTCAGCGGGTTGTGTGATCAATGACTTTGCAGACCGGCATTGGGATCGGCATGTGCGCCGCACCGCTGATCGCCCCCTGACCAGTGGACGGGTGAGCGCACGCGAGGCCTTGTTATTGTTTGCACTGCTTTGTCTGGTCGCTTTTTCGCTGGTGCTATTGCTCAATCCACTGGTGATTCAGTTGTCGGCTGTGGGAGCTTTACTGGCTGTGTTGTATCCCTTCACCAAGCGCTGGACTCACGCACCGCAATTGGTTTTGGGAATCGCATTTGCCTGGGCAATACCAATGGCCTTCGCAGCGGTGCAAGAGACCGTGCCGACGGCGGCATGGTGGTTATTTGGTGCAACGGTTACTTGGGCGGTGGTGTACGACACGATGTATGCGATGGCTGATCGTGAGGATGATCTCAAAATTGGCATCCGCTCGACCGCGATTTGGTTTGGTCGTTGGGACCGGTTCTGGATCGCGGTGTTTCAGTTCGCTACGCTTGCACAGCTCTGGTTCGCCGGTCGCGCCTTTGGGTTATCAAAAATCTTTGGTATCGGGCTGCTACTTGCTACCTTACTCGCGGTCTACCACCAGTGGCTGATCCGTGGGCGCGAACCTAACCACTGTTTCAGGGCTTTTTTGCACAACCATTGGTTGGGTGCGATTATCTTCGCCGCAATCTGGTTCGATCTTTCTCTGCCATGAGGATGACATGAGCGAAGGTAATCCGTTGTATCAAGGGGGACAGGTTTGGCGTCAATTTAAGGGCGACCCCGCGATCCGTCAGACGGTGTTCTTGCAAGAGCGCATCCGTAGTCCGATGGATGAAAAGTTAGAAGAGTTCACTCAGGCCATTGTCGCGCTGATGACCTCGCATGGCGTGTTTCATGTGCAGGTGCATTACTCGAGCTCACGCGCGACGCTGTGGTTATACGACGACCCGCGTCGCTATCGGATTCACTCGTTAGAAGAGATTCTGGAGATTCATCGTCGCTGCGAAGACAACCCTGAGCAGTGTCCGGCGTACCCACTGGCTCCGTACTATCCAGATGCTGTGTTACCGGCCGATAAAGTGATCGAAGTCCATACGCTGTTTCGGATTCTGCGGGAGGCGGACGAAACCGTCTATCTGCGGTCTGGCTCGATCAACTTGATCAACGGAATGGTCGGCCTGACTTTTTCTTGTGATGGTTCACACTATATGCAAGTCGATGAATTCTTACGACGCGGTACCGACTTTTGGTTCGGTGGTTCCGTCGATCTCGGTCCAGCGGGTGACGTCCGGCTCTAGAACGCGCCGGTCCGTCGTTCAAGATCACTGTTGCGGGTATTTCTCTTGGCAGGCCTTGGCAATGAGGCGAGTGGCGAGATCGCTGCCCATGCCGCGAAGATTCAGCAGTAGGCAGTTCCAGTACTCCTCAGGCCATTTGCGCTCAGGCGCTGCGATTGTTGTTGCAGTCGTGGTGCTCGGGGTTGTGGCCGAAGACAGGGCTGGGGGGTCACCAAAAGGTGAGGCTAGGTACTGCCAGACATCAACCCCGGGCTGCTCTGGCTTTTTCTCCTCAGATG
Source organism: uncultured Piscirickettsiaceae bacterium (assembly GCA_964654355.1). Classification (GTDB taxonomy): domain Bacteria; phylum Pseudomonadota; class Gammaproteobacteria; genus CAZZIQ01. The sequence goes on along the minus strand of CAZZIQ010000022.1, from coordinate 6,645 downwards.
CGGTGCTGAGCGTCTCTGCAGCATCAGCAGGTTCTTGCGCTTGTGCACTCAGTGAGAAACCGAGAACAAAGGTTAGAGTGAGCGAGGCGAGCAAAGCAGAGAGTGGGGCCGAGGACATCAGGGTCTCCAAAAAGTGGGGAAATCGTTAGGCGACGGATGGTAGCATCGGCGTATGGCGACTTGGGAAAAGATTCTATTGGGCCTGCTGGCCGTGGTTTTGGTGGCCTGGTTCTGGCCAGGACTGCGTCACAGCCTTAAGCATGCGCCACAGGGGAGTTCCGACGATTGGCGGGGGCTATTGCTGATCCTGCTGGGTGTCGTCATTTTCGTCATCTTCCTGCTGTCCAGCGTGGGCTAGGGTCTGAGCAGAATTGAAAAAACCCTGCGGGGGTGCTGGACATCACGAGCCAGCCCGGTAACATCCGATCGGTAAATCCGCAGCGGATTTTTTGAGGGAAGCAGGGGGCAGATACGCCACGCAACTCTCAGCACTCGATCGTAAGAATTCAGGAGAAACTCATGGCGTTTTCGGCTCGTAAGTCTTGGTTCACCGCGTTGCTGGCAGCGATCCCCGTACTGGTCGGTGGATGGGCCCACGCAGCCAGCTTCGAAGGCTACCTCACCACAACCAGTGGCAAGATCGTGCGCACGCCATACGGCGAGTGCATCAAGACCGGCAGCTGGGCGCGTGGCTATGCCCAGCCAGAGTGCGATGAGGTATTGGAGCAGCGCGCAATGAAAGCCGCAGCACAGGGACTGTTGGGTTCCAGTGCGGACGTTACTGTGGGCACTCCGCTGGCAGAGCGCGGCAAGGTTACGCTGTATGAAGTCTCTCGCGGCGAAAGCTTGTGGGAAATCGCATCACGTCCAGAAGTCTTCGGCGATGCCAAACAGTGGCCACGTCTGTTGTGCGCGAATCGCAAACAGATTCGCGATGCGGATTTGGTCTACCCGGGGCAGGTACTGGACGTAGTGCAGGTTGCTAGCGCTGAAGAGCGTGCCGCGGCAGCGCGTCATGCAGCAACACGTGGCCCATGGGAAGTGGGCTACACCGAAGATGCAGACCTGGAGTACCTCGCGCTGCATTGCAATCGTTGATGCGATAACAACCTCGATGCCTTCGGCAATGTACCGAAGGCACGAATCTTAGGGGGGTCGGCCGGGGTTACTCGTGCCGGCCCTCCGTGTTTCCGAACGATGAAAGTTGACGTTGAATGGATCTAGATATGAATGTAGCGATGAATAGGTTTCAAGTCTTGCGGTTATTTCGACTGAAATTGCAGAGCGTGGCTGTGGCAATCGGTTTGGTGTTGATGGCGGTCTTGCCCACACAGGCTGTTGCGCAAGTGCCAGCTGCAACCAAGATGGATCCCGAGTTACGTATCCAGCTGAATCAATTAGAACAGCGTGATGATATGTGTTTGGCCTATTTCTTATTACATAACGTCAGCGGGCATGGCCTAAAAGATTTGCAAACCGAGCTTTTCGTATTTGATCGGGGAGGCATTGTTGCCGCGCATTTGCGTGCAAGTTTTCCGGACGTGCGGGAGAACAAGACTGTTATTAAATTATTTCGCCTCGGTAGCGCAAATCGTTGCGATCAAGTTGGCGGCATCCTGATTAATGATGTTGCTGTCTGTGAGACTGTCGATGGGGCAGCCTTGGATTGTCTTGGTGTGATGTCGACCTCAAGTAAGAGTGACGCGCGCTTGTTCAAATAGTTTTTGATTGATTTTACGGGTGCGGTGCGCCCGCGATGGAGTAGATCTATGGAGTTTATGGAATGGATGGAGCGGGGTGGGATCATCGCATGGATCCTCTTGGTTTTTTCGGTGTATGCCTTCGCCATCATCTTAATTAAAACTGCGCATTTGTTTCGTTTGCGGAATACGCGTCGAGTCGAAGATGCAATTGAATTACTTAAGCAAGGTGATAGCGATCGCGCACTGAAAACCTTGGCCATTTCTTCGGCGCCGGCAGCGCGTGTCGTCGAAGGCGTGATCTCGGGTATGAATGAAGAGCTGCTAAATGAAGCAGTGATGCGTGAAGAGATCGAAACTTTGGGCGGACATGAGTTAAACCGCGCGCGTCGCGGTTTGCGCAGTCTGGATGCGATTGCACATCTCAGTCCATTGCTCGGCCTTCTTGGTACGGTACTCGGCATGATCGAAGCCTTTATTCAGCTCGAAGGTGCAGGTACGCAGGTGGATGTCGGTCTACTCGCTGGCGGGATTTGGGAGGCTCTGGTGACCACCGCAGCGGGCCTTGCCGTTGCGATTCCAGCCTTGGCAGCACTCAACGCGCTGGAAGGCATGGTGGAGCGCATGCGTGAAGAGATGGTGCAGCTGGCTGCGCGTGCGGTCGTCTATTCCCGCCAGACGCGCATAGCGGTCAACCGTTAATCTTCGGTATCGGTCCACGCCTCATACAATTCCATGCGTCTTCATTTCGTTGACATTTACGCGCGTCCGCGACGTTGGCTCAGTCTCACGCCGCTGATCGATATCGTGTTTTTGTTGCTGGTGTTTTTTATGCTGGCAACGCAATTTGCACGTGAGCAGGCATTACCGCTTGATGTGCCGGGCCGAGCTGTGGCCAGTGCAGATGCCTCACTAAGCGGTGCCTTGTTGGTTCGTGTTCGCAGTAGTGGGGAAGTCGATCTTGCCGGACAGGTGGTCTCGCTTGATGTGCTCGAACAGCGTGTAGCAACACTGGTTCGCGAGCGGGGCGACCGCCATCGTGTGGTTTTGCGCAGTGAGGAAGGCTTGAATCTGCAGCGTTTGGTGCAAGTCCTGGATCGGGTCCGTGACGCCGGCGCGGCTCATGTTTCGTTGCGGCGTTGATGACCATGGCTTTTCGCTTCCAGCCTCCACAGACAACTCAGCGACAACTGGACTTGATCCCGTTGATCAGTGTGATTTTTTTGCTGCTGATCTTCTTCCTGATTGCGGGCAGTTTGCGTCCACCAACCCGTGCGGATCTCACACCGCCATTATCAAGCAGTCAGGATGCACTCCAGCGTGGCCAGCTCCATTTTCAAATTGATGCTGAGGGTCGTATCCGTATTGGCGATCGGCGGATGAAATCAGAAGGTGTGGATCAGGTGATTGCCGCCGCACAGTCATCCATTGAAACCCTCAAAATTACCATTGAAGCTGATGCTAGCGTGGACAGTCATCATGTCATTCGCCTGATGGAGCGCCTGCGTGCTGCTGGAATTCGAGAAGTACAGCTGGTGACCTTGCAACCGGAACGGGCATCATGAGCGTGCTCATTCTGCATCCGAACAAGCTGCGCCCAGGCGTTTGGTACCAACGTGATGATCGGCGGCTCATATCAATCCCTGACTGGCTTGCCGCGGTGTTGATCTCGATTGGATTACACGCTGCTGCCTTGCCTTGGTTGCCAGCACCGCAATCACAGATCGAGCCGGTGTTGGAACAAGTCCGTCAATCCTTAGTGGTGATGCTGGGCGCTGAAACCGCACAGGATGCGACTGCAGCGCTCGAGATGCCGATAGTTTCGCTGGATGCGATCCCAACAGAGCCGGCGCTTGAAGCACTTGCACCGACCGAGGTGGCATTGGCGGATTCCGCAGCTTCAGTAGAGCTGCCCTTGCAAGCCAGTGCGCCGGTTTCAGTCTTGGCCTTGGATGCGAGCGTGAGCGAGCAGGCCCAGTTCGCTACGGCGGACATTGCCTATTCCGAAGTGGCCTTATCGTCCTTAGTGATCGAGAGCGGACTTGAGGCGCAAGAAACGATAGTCGCACGCGATCTGCAAACAACGGATGTTGCAACGCAAACGACAAAGGATTCTTCAAAAACAGCTGCGGCGGATCCTCGCACGAACAGCATGGTAGGTCGTTTTGGCAGTGTGCCAGGGATTGATAGCGCCTATCAGCAACGTTTGGCGTCGCATATTCAAGGCTTTGTCGCCTATGTGAAGAAGATTGCCGAAGACCGCAAGATGGAAGGGCAGGCGATGGTGCGTTATGAGATCGATCGCACGGGGTCCTTGTTGCAGGCAGAAATCACCCGCAGTACCGGCTATGCCGAACTGGATGAGGCGATTTTGAAAATGCTGGAGTTCGCTTCGCCGATGATTCCGCTTCCGGATGAGCATCCCACTGGTCGCCAGTTTTTTGGGCAGACCATCAGCGTTTGGTTGAAGAGTGTTGCAGCTTCACAGTAAGCGGTGCGTAGTGCATACGCTACGTACAAACTAGGATCATGGTTCAGGCTGTCCGCCACCTCCCTCCGTTACCCGAAGATCTTTCCGCGCGTCCCACAATTTGGGAGCAGGCATTGCTCGATGAGTGTGTCCGTTCTGCACACGAACGAATTAATCATGCGCTTGATGCCCTATTCGCACAGTGTGAGGCATCGGAGGATCGGCGTGCCGCACTCGAACAAGCTGCGATCTTGGCCGAGCTCGGTCCCGATGCGGAGCTGGTCATTGCTGCGCTATTGCATCCCTTGTTTACGAGTCCTGATCAGAACTTCGCAACGGCGACATCCACTTGGGGTGAAGGGGTTGTAGGGTTGCTTGAGAGCGCTCAGCGCTTGGATTTTTTGCAGGTTGGTTCTCAGGAAACAGATTCCAACGAAACGCAGCATGAAAATCTGCGGCGCATGTTGTTGGCGATGGCCAGTGACGTGCGTGTGGTGGTTCTGTTGCTTGCTGAGCGTTTGTACCAGTTGCGTCATGTGCGCGAGCTCTCAAGGGAAGAAGGGCAGCGTATTGCCCGCGAGACGCGCGATATCCTTGCGCCTTTGGCAAATCGATTGGGGATCTGGCAGCTAAAGTGGCAGCTGGAAGATCTGGCATTCCGCACCCTGCACGAAGACGAATACTTGCGCATCGCGCGCGCACTCGATGAACGCCGTGAAGATCGCGATCGTTACATTCAGGATGTCATCGCAACCTTGAGTGAGAAGCTGAAAGAAGCTGGAATCGAGGGTGAGATCAGTGGCCGTTCTAAGCACATCTTTAGTATCTGGAAAAAGATTCAGCGCAAAGAAGCCAGTCTCGATGCGTTATATGACCTGCGAGCCGTTCGTATTTTGGTCGACAACGTAACGGCCTGTTACACCGCATTGGGCTTGGTCCACGGCTTGTGGCCACATATCCCTAAAGAGTTTGATGATTACATTGCGGCGCCCAAGCCGAATGGCTATCGCTCCTTGCATACCGCCGTGCGTGGTCCAGAAGGCCGCATTCTTGAGGTGCAGATTCGTACCCGTGAGATGCACGATGAAGCCGAGCGAGGCTTTGCTGCGCACTGGCGCTATAAGGAAGGCAGTGCGCATGACAGTGCTCTGGAGCGTAAAGTGTTGTGGCTGCGTCAGTTGTTGGAGTGGAAAGAAGACGTTAGTCAGCAAGAGGAGTTTCTCGAGCGCTTTAGCGACGCCGTTGCTGAAGAACAGATTTATGTATTTAGTCCGCGTGGTGAGGTAATTGAGCTTCCAGCTGGCAGTACGGCTCTCGATTTTGCCTACGCGATTCACACCGAACTCGGTCACCGTACCCGTGGCGCGCGCGCCGATGGGCGAATTGTGACCTTGCAGACGCCACTCAAAACTGGTCAGCAGATTGAATTATTAACGGCGAAGGAAGGGCGCCCGAGCCGTGACTGGATGAATCCATCTTTGGGCTTTCTCGCAACGTCACGTGGGCGTTCACGAGTTAAGCAGTGGTATCGTCGGCAGGATCGTGAACAAAACATTCAAGATGGCCGCGCTTTAGTGATGCGTGAGCTGGAGCGTGTGGGTGCTGGACAGGCCGGCTTAGAAGCGGCGGCTGAGTGTTTCCAAGAGAGCAATCTGGAGGACTTCTTAGCCGCGGTGGGTCAAGGCGACATTACTGTGGCACAGCTCGCCGGACGCTTTGCACGGCTTGCGCCAAAACCCGTTGTTGATTCGCCGCAACCGGTTAAGCGCAAACGTCCGCGCCGCGCCAATCAAACGGACGGAGTGCGTATTGAGGGCGTGGGTAACTTATTAACGCACTATGCGCGTTGTTGCGGCCCAGTTCCCGGAGATGCAATTGTGGGGTTTATTTCCCAGGGGCGTGGGGTTAGCGTGCATCGCCGTGATTGCAGCAATGCGTTGCGCTTAATGGACGTACATCCAGAGCGGATGATTTCGGTAGATTGGGGGCAGGAGTCTGCAGATCGTTATGTTTTAGATCTGGACGTACGGGCGCATGACCGTTCAGGCCTCTTGCGTGACATCACGGGACTGCTCGCCGACGAAAAGGTGAATGTTTTGGGTGCGAATACTTCGACTGATCGCCGCACTCATTTGGCACATATTCGTCTGACGGTCGAAATTGGCGGCGTGGAAGAGTTGGCGCGTCTGCTGCAAAAAATTGCTGCGATTCCAAATGTTTTATCGGCTGAGCGTAGTCGTAATTAAGCTGTGTAAATGACTGTAAATAAAATCCGAAGCGATTCGTTTCGAGAAATAACGTTCAAAAAATATTTAAAAAATCGCTTTTCAGGGATTGAAAATTAATTTCGGATTTGTATGATCCATTCCGTGAAATTCATTTCTGAGTTTCATTTGTAAAGAATCTCATGTTTATTATTCTATTTTGATGGAAAAGGATCGAAATCTATGAAGCTCGATAAAATGTCGGCAAATA
>CAZZIQ010000021.1:0-18284 GCA_964654355.1 uncultured Piscirickettsiaceae bacterium | reverse complement strand
TTTTTATATAAATCAATTAGTTATATAATATTTTCTAGACTTCGCTCGATTATTGAAATCCAGCGTTCTGTTTCATCTATTCTTTTTGAATTCTTCTATGTTGTTGATCTGTAAGTAGGTTTTTTCCAGAAAACGCCTCCAATTCCTTGACTTGCCCCTTGCGTGGTTTATAGTGTCGCCGAGTGGGAATAAGTGGGAGATTGTGTGAGACGGGGACGCCCGCCGCCCAATCCAGCTAAAAAAGGAGGCGCCGCGTGTCTTTCTCTCTGCGCGGAATCAGTGCAATCAGTCTCGATGCGAAGGGCCGTATGTCGGTCCCGGTGCGTTATCGCGCCCAGCTGATGGAGCGCGCGCAGAACCATCTCGTCATTACGTTGCATCCCCATGATTCCTGTCTTTTTGTCTATCCGCTGCCGATTTGGGAAGAGGTGGAGGCGCGTTTATCGCGTCTGCCAACCGCCGCCATGAGCAATGCACCGGAACGCGCTTTTGTGCGTCGCATGACCGGGCATGCCGAAGATGTGACCTTGGATGGCGCGGGCCGTGTGTTGGTGCCGCCAACTTTGCGCGAGCGTGTGGGGTTGGATCACAAGGCGCGTCTCTTGGGTGTGGGTCAGAAATTTGAGTTGTGGAGTGAAGACGCGTATCTCGCTGCGGAAAACCAGGATGCCGCCGTAGGCGAAGGCCCGGCGGAGCATCTCGCGCAGCTGGTGATTTAACCCGTTCAGGCAACACACGGAGTGGTCGAGCATGTCCATCATCCAGTCTTGCTTGCAGAGACCATCGCAGGTTTGCGGATTCAGCCGCACGGGTTGTATGTCGATGCCACATTCGGTCGTGGCGGTCACAGTCGCGCCATGCTTGAGTCTCTTGCTGAAGATGGCCAGCTCTGGGTTTGCGATCGTGATCCTCAAGCGATTGCCGTTGCGGAACAGCTTGCTGCCGAGGATGCGCGCGTGAGTGTCATTCATTCCGATTTTGCTGCATTGCCAGAACATCTGAGCCGTGCCGGTTTGGCAGGCAAGGTGGATGGCTTGCTGATGGATCTTGGCGTGTCTTCGCCCCAATTGGATGACGCTGCCCGTGGGTTTAGCTTTCAGCACGATGGTCCGCTCGACATGAGGATGGATCCGACCCAAGGTGAGTCCGTTGCCGATTGGTTGGCGCATGCACCTGAGCAAGCGATTGCCGATGTGCTTTACCAGTATGGTGAGGAACGTCAGTCGCGACGTATTGCCAAGGCGATCGTGCATGATCGGGCAGAAGCACCATTTACTCGGACGCAACAATTGGCCTCGTTGATTGAGCGTTTGTTGGGCCGTGGTAAGCCGGGGCAGCCTTTCAAACATCCAGCGACGCGTAGCTTTCAAGCGCTACGGATTTTCATCAATCAAGAATTGCAGCAATTGGATCGTATGCTCGATGCGGCGATTGCATTGTTAGCCCCGCGTGGTCGCCTCGCTGTTATCAGTTTTCATTCCCTTGAAGATCGCCGGGTGAAGCAATTCATTCAGCGACAGACGGGTATGGCTGATGATCTTCCTGTAGAGATTCCGCAGCAGAGCCTGCGCCCGCAGTGGCTGAAAAAAATCGGTGGTGCAATTCGTGCGGGCGCTGAAGAGCTGGCGCGCAATCCACGTGCACGTAGTGCGGTATTGCGCATCGCCGAGCGTACCGAGGTGAGTGCATGAGTACGCGTTGGTATCGCCAGGGCGTTGAGCTGCCGCAACTGTTGACGGTGGTTCTGTTGCTGCTGGTCGTTGCCAGTGCGATTGCAGTCGCACGTGCGCAGCATCATGTGCGTGACTTGCATACAGATCTACAAAAACTGCGTAAGCAGCATGCGTTTTTAGTGGCTGAGTGGGGTCGTTCTTCTTTGGAGGAATCGAAGTGGCAGGAAGAGATTGAGTCGCGCGCGCGTGAGCGTCTCGGCATGATCTTGCCTGCACCAGAAAAGATGTTGGTGCTGCCATGACACGGGGTGGCAAACGTTCATCTGCACGTGGCGCGAGCAAGCGTAGTTTGTTTGCGGGACGTAAGCGGATCAGTGCACGCGCTGCTGACCGTATCGAGATTGCAGGTAGTCGGCGCTGGTTGGTTGGCGGCATATTGTTGCTGGCCTATGTGGCTGTGATGGCCAAGGCCGGATACTTGCATCTCTATCGCAGTGATTTCCTTGAGGCACAAGGCGACCGTAAGTCACAAACCTTGGTGGAGATCCCGGCATCACGCGGCATGATCTTTGATCGCAATGGCGAAGTTCTGGCGGTGAGTACGCCGATGGTCAGCATTTATGCAGATGGCGTGGCGGATGTGCTGAAGGACGAAAAGAAGCATGCAGACCTCGCCAAGGCGCTGGATTTGCGTGCTGTAGATCTACGCAAGACTTTGCGTGAAGCAAAGGAAGCGGGTCGTGTACGCATTACCTTGAAGCGAGAGATTGCGCCACAAGAAGCCAGTGACGCCTGTGCGCTCGGTGTGCGTGGTCTGCGTTGTGAAGAATCATATCGACGCTTTTACCCGGCAGGGGAGACCACAGGCCAGTTGGTTGGGTACACCGATCATGCAGATCAAGGTCAGGCTGGCATTGAATATGCCTACAACCGTGTTCTCAGTGGTGAGCCGGGTCAGCAGCGCGTAGTCCGCGATCCTAAGAATCGTGTGATTGATCACCTTGAAGTAGTGAATGCGCCGCGCCCAGGGCAATCGATTCAGCTCACTGTCGATCGTCGCTTGCAGTATCTCGCTTGGCGCGCCTTGAGCGAGCAGATGAAAGCAGAGCTGGCGCGCAGTGGTGCAGCCGTGGTGTTGGATGCGCGCTCAGGTGAAGTCTTGGCCATGGTGAGTGCGCCAACGTTCAACCCCAATGATCGTGCCCAGCGCACTTCAGAGGGTGCGAAAAACCGTGCGCTGATGGACCCAATGGAGCCCGGTTCCACGATTAAGCCCTTCACGGTTGCAGCAGGTTTGCGCAGTGGCAAATTCAGCATGCAAGACCAGATTGAAACCTCGCCGGGATACATGCCGATTGGCGGTGGCTATACGGTCAAGGAATACCGTAACAAGGATTACGGTACGCTCGATCTTGCGGGGATCTTGAAGCATTCGAGCAATGTCGGGGCAGCCAAGATCGCACTTGGGGTTGAGCGCGAAGAGCTTTGGGACGTTTTGCATGAGGTTGGTTTTGGTCAGGGGAGTGGTTCAGGGATTCCGGGTGAAGAGCGTGGTCTCTTGCGTGATCCCTATGTATGGACTCCAACTGATCAGGCCACCATGGGCTATGGCTATGGCCTGAATGTCACCCTGCTGCAGTTGGCGCGCGCTTATGCGGTGATTGCGAACGATGGCGTGCTCAAGCCGGTGCAGTTTGTGCACGGGGCGCAGCATGACGAGGGTCATAGCGTGCTGTCGGCGAAGTTGATGCGGAATCTGCGCGAAGCGATGACGGCAGTGACGGAAGAGGGCGGGACTGCGAAGAAAGCCGCAGTCACCGGTTATCGAATTGCAGGAAAGACCGGAACTGCGCGCAATTATCGCGGCGGTTATGTTGAAGGCGAGTACCGCACCTTATTCGCGGGGATGGCGCCGGCGGATCAGCCACGTTTTGTGGTGGCGGTGATGTTAGAGGCACCACAGGGGAATAGTGAAACCGGTGGCGCAGTTGCTGCGCCGGTGTTCTCAAAGATTATGTCGGCCGCACTGCGTTTGTATGGTGTGGTTCCCGATGCAGAGCGGCATTCATTGGAGTTGCAGCTGGCGCGTGTCGGAGGTCGTCCATGATGGCTGCCGAAGAACAAGCGCAATGGACGCTCGGTGAGCTCTTGACTGGATTGCTGCCTGTTGGTGGCCTGCCGTCTTCGTTGCAGGGCTTGCCGGTGTCGGGGCTTTGCTTGTCAGCGGCTGCTGTGCAGCCGGGTGATGTATTCATTGCGCTGCAGGGTATGAAGCAGCATGGACTTGCCTTTGCTGAGCAGGCGACCGCGCGGGGTGCAGCGGCGATTCTTTGGGAAATTCCTGCGAATGGCGTTGTGCCGATTCAGACGGCAGCGCTGCAGGTGCCGGCGCAAGGGATTGCGCAACTACGCAGTCTATTGGGCTGGGTTGCAGCAGGTTTTTATGGTTCGCCGAGTGAGTTGTTACGCATCACCGCGGTAACGGGTACGGATGGCAAGACCAGTGTTGCGCATCTGCTGACCCAAGCATGGGGTCTATTAGGCCAATCGACAGCGCACATGGGTACGTTGGGTGTGGGTCGCTTGGGCGCCTTGGCCGATTTGGGCATGACCACGCTGGATGCGCTCCGTCTGCAACAACATCTGCATGAGTTTGCGGCACAAGAGGTTGCGCGTGTGGTGATGGAGGCGTCTTCGCACGCTTTGGATCAGGGGCGATTGCATGGCACCCAGATTGAGCAGGCCATCTTTACAGGTTTGGCGCGTGACCACCTGGATTATCACGGTGATGAGACTCGCTATGCCGCATCCAAGCAGCGCTTGTTTGCCTGGCCGGGTTTGCAGCAAGCCATTTTACATGCCGGCGATCCTTGGTCAGAGCAGTGGTATGCGCAGATGCATCCCGATGTTACGTGCATTCGTTATGGTCTCGAAGCGAGTGCAGAGGTGCATGCTGAAATTGAAGACGCTCCAGTGGGACAAGGGCTGCGTTTCCGGATTCGAGGCGTGCTGGGTGAAGGTGTCATACAGAGCACGTTGCTTGGACGCTTCAATGTTGAAAATCTGTTAGCCGTCTTCGCTGCTCTGCGCCTGCAAGAAGTCCCGCTCGCTGACGCATTGAGAGTATTGGAGAACCTGCAGTCTGTTCCTGGGCGGATGCAGTCCTTGCATCAGCCTGGTTCTCCTCAAGCAGTTGTTGACTATGCGCACACGCCACAGGCACTTGAAGCTGCGTTGACCAGTTTGCGTGTACGCCATCATGGACCGCTGGCCGTTGTGTTTGGTTGTGGTGGTGAGCGTGATCGTGGCAAGCGTGCGTTGATGGGCACGATTGCAGAACATCATGCCGATCAGGTTTGGCTGACGAATGACAATCCGCGCAGTGAAGATCCACAAGGGATCCTTACTGAGATCTTGGCAGGCTTTGAGCATCCTGAGGCAGTGCACATCGAGTTGGATCGTGCCCAAGCCATTCAGCAGGCACTTGCTGCCTTGGATGCGAATGGTCTGGTGCTCATTGCAGGCAAGGGTCATGAAACAACCCAGCAGATCGGTTCGGATTGTTTGCCATTTACTGATCAAGCTGCTGTGCAGCAGGCCTTCCGTCGATTGGCGGAGGTGTGCGCATGAATACGTTGAATTCATCCGGCTTGAATCTTTCCGCACCACGACTCTCGCAAGTTGCTGCGGTATTGCATACGTCATTGATTGGCGAAGACCGCGGATTCCAAGGTGTGAATAGTGATAGTCGGACTGTGCGAGCGGATGAGTTGTTCGTCGCGCTGCAGGGACCAAACTTCAATGCCGAAGATTTTTTGCGCGAGGTTGCGCGTAAGGGGGCGGCGGGCGCCGTTGTGACACGTAGCCATGATGATCTGGCCATGAGCCAAATCTGCGTCGCGGATACGAATCTTGCGTTACAGGATCTTGCTCGTGCTTGGCGGGCCGAGTTCGATCATCCGCTGGTTGGTCTGACCGGAAGTAATGGCAAGACCACGGTGAAGGAAATTCTTGCGGCAATTCTGCAGCAAACGGGTCCGGGTTGGTTCACTCCTGGCAACCGCAACAATGAGATTGGTGTGCCGCTTACGCTGTTGCAGCTGTGCCCGGAACATCAATGGGCGGTGATTGAGATGGGCGCGAATCATGCTGGAGAAATCGCATCCTTGACTGCATTGGCGCGTCCGGATGTTGCGATTTTGAACAATGCGGGCCCTGCACATCTGGAAGGGTTTGGTTCTCTTCAGGGTGTCGCGAATGCAAAAGCGGAGATCTTCACGGGTGTTCGTCCAGGTGGAACGGCGGTGGTGAATCTTGATGATGCCTTTGCGATGCAATGGTTGGCTGCAACTGAGCACTTGCATCGGATTACATTTGGCCATGCTGAGCAGGCTGATGTGCGTGTCCTGGGCGCTGCGCCAGGACGTATTCGCTTGGCAACGCCAGTCGGTGAGATTGAGGCGCCCTTCGCACTCTTGGGCGAGCACAACCGAATGAACGCAGCGGCTGCAGTCGCTGGTGTATTGGCATTGGATGTCTCTGTTGCAGCAATTTCAGCGGGTTTAGCGAAGGTTTCCCCAGTTACCGGACGTTTACAGCTGTGCCGTGGTAAGCGTGATGAACACATCTTAGACGACACCTATAACGCCAATCCGGCATCGATGCGGGCGGGGATTGAGGTGTTACGTGGATTTGCTGCACCGCGTTATCTGGTGTTGGGGGATATGGGCGAGTTGGGCGCAGATGCACTGCGCTTGCATGCTGAGATTGGAAAGGCGGCTGCAGCGGCTGGATTAGAAGGTTTATTTGCGCTGGGCCCAATGGCGAAGACTGCGGCGGATGCCTTTGGTATTGGCGCGCAGAGTTTTGTTGCATTGGAAGATTTGTTGGTGGCTATAGGTGCGTTACCGAAGGGCGCGGCGCTGCTGGTCAAGGGCTCGCGTAGCGCGCGCATGGAACGTGTGGTGCAGGCTCTGACCGAAGAGACGGCAGTGGAGGGCGCGCACTGATGTTGCTCTTGCTGGCACAGTGGTTGACCCAGTTCAACACCGGTTTTGGTGTGGTGAACTACCTCACCTTGCGCGCCATCTTGGCCGTGCTGACTGCGCTGCTGATGGCTTTATTGCTGGGCCCGATGTTGATTCGTCGCCTGCAGGTCCTGCGTTTTGGTCAGGAAATTCGCGATGATGGTCCGCAGAGCCATCTGTCAAAAGCGGGTACGCCGACCATGGGTGGGGCACTGATTCTCGTCGCTTTGAGTGTCGCCACCTTGTTGTGGGCCGACCTGAGCAATCGCTACGTTTGGGTGGTTCTGCTTACCACGCTCGGTTTTGGGCTGATTGGTCTTGCAGATGATTGGTTGAAGATTGTGCGGCGCAATTCGAAGGGATTGATCGCGCGCTATAAATACAGCCTGCAGTCTGCGATCGGTATCGTGGTTGCGCTATATCTTTTCCACAGTGCGACGATGCCACATGAAACGGCGTTACTCGTTCCCTACGTGAAAGATCTAGCTGTGCCGTTGGGATTGGGCTTTGTGCTGCTCACTTATCTCGTGGTGGTGGGTTCAAGCAACGCGGTCAATCTCACTGATGGTTTGGACGGCTTGGCGATCCTGCCGGTGGTATTGGTTGCGGGCGCACTGGCTGTGTTTGCGTACGCCAGCGGGCATGCGGTCTTTTCTGGTTATCTACAAATCCCCCACATTCCACTGGCTGCCGAGTTGGTGGTGTTCTGCGCTGCTTTGGTCGGCGCAGGCCTTGGTTTTCTCTGGTTTAACACCTATCCCGCGCAGGTCTTTATGGGCGATGTGGGCGCGCTTTCGCTCGGTGCAGCACTCGGCATCGTAGCGGTATTGGTCCGGCAGGAATTGGTTTTGTTTGTGATGGGTGGTGTGTTCGTTCTGGAAACACTGTCGGTCATGTTGCAGGTGGGTTCGTTCAAGTTGCGCGGTAAACGGATCTTCCGAATGGCGCCCTTGCATCATCATTTTGAACAAAAGGGCTGGCCAGAGCCGCGCGTGACGGTGCGTTTTTGGATTCTGACCTTAATTCTTGTACTGGTCGGATTGGCCAGCCTGAAGATCCGGTGAGCACGCGCATGGCCATGTCACGCTTTGTCCCGAACCAACGACCGATGTCCAGTCGCAGTCGTATCCCACTGTTCTTTGCCCAAGCCGAGATCGGTCATGCGGGCAACTTGGCGATGCGCGAAGCCGCAGCGCGGAATCATCGTTTGGTCTTGGGATTGGGTCAGAGTGGGCAGTCGGTCGCACGCTTCTTGCAGTCGCGTGGCGAGCAACTTCGCCTCACCGACACGCGTAAAACACTGGGAAACTTATCTGCGATTCAGGCAGCGTTTCCACAAGCGAGTATCACGCTTGGTGAGAACCTACCTGAGCTTTGGGAAGACATCCGTCAGTTGGTCGTCAGCCCCGGCGTGAGCGTGCAGCACCCATGGGTACAGTGTGCGATGGCGCGTGGTATTGAAGTGATTGGCGATATTGAATTATTTGCGCGTTATGTCGATGCACCGGTGTATGCGGTCACGGGATCCAATGGTAAGAGCACGGTGACCAGCTTGTTGGGCGCCGTGCTGCGCCAGGCGCATGCCGGCGTCTATGTTGGTGGCAACTTGGGCACTCCGGCACTCGATCTGCTGTTGCAAGCGGAGCAGGCAGGTCACGATGCGCAAGCCTATGTGTTGGAACTGTCGAGTTTTCAGCTCGAGACCACCTTCAGTCTCGCGCCGCGTATTGCCATCTGGCTCAACCTCAGTGCGGATCATCTCGATCGTTATGCGAGCCTGGAAGACTATGCTCAGGCCAAGGCGCGCATCTTGCACGCTGCTGAGGATGTTGTGGTGAACGCTGAAGATGCATGGGTACGCTATCAAGTTGCGCGTCACCCACGCAGCCAGCCACAGCGTCGGCACTGGTTTCGTGCGGCGCCGCCGCGTGATGCGAGCGAGTTTGGTTTGCAGGTCACAGCAGAGGGGATGGTCTTGCGTCATGCGCAAGAGGATCTGATTGCGGTCGGAGAATTGCCGCTCACGGGACTGCACAATGCAGCAAACGTCTTAGCGGTCTGGGCAGCAACTCGTGCGGTGGATCTCTCAGATACTCATCTTTTGTCTGCGCTACAGCAATTCAATGCCTTGCCGCATCGCGGTGAGTGTGTGCGTGAATGGCATGGCGTGCGTTGGTTGAATGATTCAAAAGCCACCAATGTGGGTGCCGCAATTGCGGCATTGCAAGGAACCGCTGCTGCATTGCCGCCAGATTGCAAGGTCGTTCTGATTGCCGGCGGTCAAGGTAAGGGACAGGATTTTCTGCCACTACGAATGGCGGCTCGCGATCGACTTCGTGCCGTCATTTTGATTGGTGAAGATGCTGCCGCACTGGATCGCGCGCTGCGTCCGGTTGCGAACGTTGTCCATGCATTGGATCTCAAGGCGGCAGTCGCGAGTGCAGCAGAGGTCGCTCAATCTGGTGATGTGGTCTTGCTTTCACCGGCCTGCGCCAGCCTAGATCAATTCCGCAATTATGAAGATCGTGGTATGCAGTTTGCTGCGGCAGTAGGCGCGTTGACATGAGTCGCACTGCTGCTACGCCACGCAACACCCAGCCGTTCTGGCGGAGTTGGTTGGTATGGGCATCGCCCATGCCACAGCGTCCGCAACGTGCTGGCGAGCGTTCACCTTGGATGATCTTGACTGAATCTGGATTATTTCCAGTTGCGCTCGCATTGTTGTTGTTTGGCGTGGTGATGGTGACTTCGGCGTCTATGCCGGTCGCTGAATTCAAGAACAATGACCCGTTCTACTACCTCTATCGTCAGGGCAGCTTTGCCGTGCTTGCCCTGTTTTTAGGCGCGCTGGTCATGCACATCCCAATCGCATTCTGGGAGCGGGTGGGGCCATTCCTGTTATTGGCTGGTGTGATCTTGCTGCTGTTGGTGTTAATTCCCGGTATTGGCAAGGTGGTTAATGGTGCGCGGCGTTGGATTCCGCTGGGCCTGTTTAATCTGCAGCCTTCGGAGTTGGTGAAGTTCGCAACGGTGGTGTACCTCTCCAGTTATCTGGTGCGTCATCGTGAAGAGGTGCAGTTGCACTTTGCGGCTTTCATTCGGCCCGTCATTTTGCTCACTTTGGTAGCCACCTTGATTCTGATTGAGCCGGATTTTGGTGCCTTTGGTGTGCTTATGGTGATTGTGCTGAGCATGATGTTTCTCGCGCGCATTCCCATGCTTCAGGTTGGGCTACTGGTTGGTATTGTCAGCGGGCTCGCTGCCATCATGCCGTTTGTTTTTCCGCATGTGATGCGCCGCATTGAGGCCTTCTTGGCGGATCCTTTCCTGATTGATCCGCAGGGTGCGAATTATCAAATCACGCAAGCACTCATTGCCTATGGCCGTGGTGGTTTTGATGGTGTGGGTCTCGGTGGCAGCGTGCAGAAGATGTTTTATCTGCCTGAGGCTCATACCGATTTCTTGTTTGCCGTTATTGCTGAAGAGTTTGGCTTTATTGGTACCGGCCTAGTGATTTTGGCCTTTGCTTATGTGGTCTGGAAGGCGTTTTCGATAGGCCAGCGTGCGCTGGCTTGTGGTCAAGGTTATGCCGCACATCTGGCGCATGGGTTGGGTATCTGGGTGGGCGTGCAAGCCTTCATCAACATTGGGGTCAACACACATTTGTTGCCCAACACTGGGATGACACTGCCCTTGATGAGTTATGGCGGTACTAGTCTGTTGTTGTCGGCGGTGGTGATTGCGCTGTTGTTGCGAATTGAGCATGAACTTTGTCCTGCGCAGCGACGCATTGTACGGGTGAGTACGCAGGGCGAGCGTACGCGCGGAGGTGAGTCATCATGACTGCCCGCCATCTTCTGATTTGTGCGGGCGGGACGGGCGGCCATGTTTATCCAGGTCTTGCGGTCGCATCTGCTTGGCGTGCAGCTGGTCATCGCGTCAGTTGGATGGGTGGGCTGCGTGGTTTGGAAACTCGGGTAGTGCCCGAAGCGCAGATTGAGCTGAGTTCCATTCCGGTACAGGGGTTGCGTGGTAAAGGTCTGTTGGGTTGGGTGATGGCGCCATTGCGTTTGTTGCGCGCCCTTGGGTTTGCGCTGCATGCAGTGCGTCGTTTGCGCCCCGACGTTGTGTTGGGAATGGGTGGATTTGCGGCAGGCCCGGGTGGGTTTGCGGCGTGGCTACTGCGCATTCCTGTGGTGATTCATGAGCAGAACGCGCGTGCCGGCTGGACCAACCGCGTACTGCAACACATTGCCAAGGCTTCATTGCAAGCCTTCCCGGGTGCGCTGGTAAATGCTGAATGGGTAGGGAATCCAGTGCGTGATCAGATTGTGAAGTTGACCGCACCGGAGCAGCGTTATGCCGAGCGTAATGGTGCCTTGCGATTGCTGGTGTTGGGCGGGAGTTTGGGTGCGCTGCGTTTGAACCAACTCGTCCTCGAAATGCTGCAGGCCATACCATCAGAACAGCGCCCGCAGGTTTGGCAACAAACCGGTCCGGCCCATTTCGAGACGATTTGTGCGGCTTATGCCGATGCAGGCATCGCTATTGCGACCAGCGAAGATCCAGCATCCGCAGAGGCGTCGATTCATGTGCAGCCCTACATCGAAGATATGGCTGCAGCTTATGCATGGGCCGATGTGGTGCTTGCGCGCGCCGGTGCGATGACCGTGAGTGAGTTAGCTGCTGCTGGCGTTGCAGCGTGGTTGGTGCCGTTTCCGCATGCGGTCGATGATCATCAAGCCGCCAACGCAGCATTCTTGGTTGATGCTGGCGCTGCACAGATGTGGCGCCAAGAATCGCTGACGTCCGTGGATCTTGTGCATGCGATGCAGCACGCGACGCGTAGTCGGTTAGTAGAGCACGCCATTGCCGCACGCAGCATTGCGCAGTCGAAGGCGGCGGCACGTATTACCGATGTGTGTCTGAGGTGGGCGGCATGAGTCGCGTGATTGCACCGTTACAAACACCGCTGGATCGGCATTGGCCGGGTGGTGCAGCAGGTTCCGCGCGGCAAGAAGATTTGCGCGCTGCGATGTTGCGGGTCCAGCGCGTTCATTTTGTCGGCATCGGTGGTGTCGGGATGTGTGGCATTGCTGAAGTCATGCATCACCTTGGCTTTGTTGTAACGGGGTCGGATCAAAAGGATAGCGCGCGGGTTCAGCGCCTGCGCAATTTGGGGATTCCAGTTGCATTGGATCATGCTGCGCAGCAGGTTGAGGGTGCAGATGTGGTGGTGGTGTCCTCCGCGATTTCCATCGAAAACCCCGAGGTGGCAGCAGCGCTCGCGCAAGGCACGCCGGTGGTGCGTCGCGCCGAGATGCTGGCTGAGTTGATGCGCTTTTCACAAGGGATTGCGGTTGCAGGAACGCATGGTAAGACCACAACAACCAGTCTAATTGCAGCATTGCTCACTGCTGGTGGGCAAGATCCAACTTGGGTGATTGGCGGCAAGTTGATGCGCGCAGGCACCCATGCACGCTTGGGTGCCGGGCGGGTGCTGGTTGCGGAGGCGGATGAAAGCGATGCTTCGTTCTTGCATCTGCTGCCGATGCTGGCCGTGGTAACCAACATTGATGCAGATCATCTTGAGGCCTATGGCGGAGATGTGCAGCGTCTTGAGCAAGCCTTTGTGGAATTCATGCAACGTCTTCCATTTTATGGTCGTGCGATCGTATGCAGTGATGATGCGGGTGTGCAGCGTGTGCTCACCCAGGTTTCACGCCCCTTGATTCGTTATGGATTAGAGCAAGGCGCGGATGTGCGTGCCGTAGACGTGCGCGCAACTGCGACGGGTACCGACTTCCGAGTGGTGCGTTCTGAAGCACCAGATTTACAAGTCTCACTTGCGCTTTCCGGCGAACACAATGTGCGTAATGCATTGGCTGCGATTGCGATTGCCAGTGAGCTCGGTGTTGCTGATGAAGATATTGTGCGTGGCCTTGCCGAATTCGAAGGTATTGCGCGGCGCTTTGAATCCTATGGTGCGTTCATTCTCCCGGATGCGCAGGGTCGCTCGCGTCATGTGGAAGTGATCGATGACTATGCGCATCACCCGCGTGAGTTGCAGGCGGTATTGCAGGCGGCGCGTGCACGCTGGCCGCAGCGCCGAATCGTATTGGTGTTCCAACCTCATCGCTATACCCGTACGCGTGATCTGTTTGACGCCTTTGTGGCTGTGTTGTCTCAGGCAGATGGATTGCTGCTACTGGATGTCTATGCAGCAGGCGAGGCGATGCTTGCAGGTTCGAGTACGGCAGATTTGTTGCGTGCCTTGCGCGCGCGTGGCGAAGTTGAGCCTGTGCATGCAACAGATGTCACAGATGCATTAACGGTCTTGCCTGGCATGTTGCAGGATCAGGATGTGGTTCTGTTCTGTGGTGCCGGCAATATCGGACAGGCAGCTGAGCAGTGGCGAACTGCGCTCGCGGAGGTCACAGCATGATGGCCGCGTTACGTTCTGATCCGGAGAGTGGTGTGATGCGCGGTGAGCTCGAGCACAACGCCTCGCTTGCGAGTTTGACGAGTTGGCGTGTCGGTGGGCCAGCGCGTCAGTTGTATCGCCCGGCCGATCGTGAAGACCTAGTTGCCTTTGTGCAACAGCTGCCCATCGGTGAGCCCATCTTTTGGTTGGGTCTTGGTAGTAATGTGTTGATTCGTGATGGCGGCTTTCCTGGAACCGTGATTCAAGCACGCGGCGTACTGGATCAGCTGGATATCCATACACGCCAAGTCGATGGGGAGGTCACCGTCGGTGCAGGAGTTGCTTGTGCGCAGGTAGCGCGCGCTGCGGTGCGTGCGGGTTTAGCGGGCGCAGCGTTTTTAGCGGGTATTCCGGGCACGCTCGGTGGTGCGTTGGCGATGAATGCAGGTGCACATGGCCATAGCATCTGGGAGTTTGTGCAATCGGTTGAGGTGCTTACGCGCGCAGGTGAGCTGCAGGTGTATGAGCCGGAAGATTTTGAGGTGGCTTATCGCAGTGTTGCATTGCGCGATGAAGTTGCGCTGCAGTCGGCTATTGGGTTTCTCAGTGCCCGCTTGATCTTCATGCAGGGTCACGATGATCCAACGATGCGTGCCTTACTGGATCATCGTGCGAAGACTCAGCCCATCGGGCAAGCCACGGCAGGTTCTACCTTCCGTAATCCGCCGGGTGATCATGCGGGACGGCTGATTGAGGCCTGCGGCATGAAAGGGGTGTGTGTGGGCGATGCATGCATCTCCGATAAACATGCCAATTTCATCGTGAACCGTGGACATGCAAGCGCATCCGATATCGAGCGCTTAATGGAGCGCGCACAGCGTTGTGTGTACGACGCGTTTGGTGTGCAACTCGAGCCCGAAGTCATTGTGATTGGTGATGTGCTTGCAGCCGCTGAGGTGAGT
Organism: uncultured Piscirickettsiaceae bacterium; assembly: GCA_964654355.1. Lineage (GTDB taxonomy): Bacteria > Pseudomonadota > Gammaproteobacteria > CAZZIQ01. The sequence goes on along the minus strand of CAZZIQ010000021.1, from coordinate 4,198 downwards.
CCATGAGTGGCCGCGTCTTGGTGTTAATGGGCGGCTGGTCTGCAGAGCGGCCGATCTCCTTGCGTAGTGGCGCGGCGGTGACCGCCGCTTTGCAGCGCGCAGGAATTGATGCATACGCAACCGACCTTCACCAAGGGGAAGATCTGCTGGGTTTGGTGCGCGCCGGCGATCGTTGCTTTATTGCCTTGCATGGTCGTGGCGGAGAGGACGGCGTGGTGCAGGGCATGCTTGAAGCCCTGCAAATTCCATACACCGGAAGTGGCGTATTGGGCTCTGCCTTGGGTATGGACAAGTTGCGTAGCAAGATGCTGTGGCAGGGCGCAGGTCTGCCGACACCGGCATGGCAGCGGCTGGAAGCGGGCTTTGATCCGCGTGCCGTCGTGAATGCATTGGGACTGCCCTTGATGGTCAAACCTGCCGAGGAAGGCTCGAGCATCGGCATGAGTCGTGTTGAGCGCATCGAAGACTTGCCGCTTGCCTATGCGAACGCGGCGGAGTGTGCTTCGGATGTCCTCGCCGAGCGCTGGATTCAGGGTGAGGAATACACAGTTGCGATTCTTGGCGACACCGCGTTACCTGCGATTCGTTTGCAAACCCCGCATGCCTTTTATGACTACGACGCGAAGTACAGCGCGTCGGATACGCAATATCACTGTCCTTGCGGTCTGTCGATCGAGGATGAAAAACAGATGGCGGATCTTGCGTTGCGCGCCTTTGCCGAGCTTGGTGGGCGTGGCTGGGGGCGTATGGATTTCATGCGCGATGCGCAAGGTGCGTTCTGGCTGCTCGAAGCGAATACCGCACCCGGGATGACGGATCACAGTTTGGTGCCAATGGCTGCGAAGGCTGCCGGTTTATCAATGTCAGATCTGTGTGCGCAGATTCTCGAGCGCGCCATGTTGGACCACATCATTGTGTCGGAGGATGTGGCATGAAGGCGTGGCCATCCTTGCATTTCAAATCCACTGCCGAGCGTGATACGCGTCGGGTATCTAAGCGTCGTCGTGGAGGTGCCCTGCGCAGTGTCTCGGAGCAACAGCGCCAGCAACGCCAACGTTGGTGGCTGGGGTTAAGCGCTGTGGCTTTATTGGGCGCAGTGGGTGGCTTGCTGTATCCGCAGTGGTTGGATTGGCAAGCACAGCGCGCGATGGCGGTTGCGGATTCAAACGCAACACAGCGTCTGGACCCCGGGCTGAAGCGTGTGATTTTTCAAGGCGATACCCGCGGCGTGGATGTGCAAGGGCTCGCACAACAGCTACAAGAAAAAGCCAGCGCAGGTTATCTCGCTCTCGAACCGGAATGGGTGCGCGCGTTGGTAGAAGCCGAACCCTGGGTACGTGCAGCAGCAGTGCGTAAGGATTGGGAGGGCATGCTAGAGATTCAGATCGTGCGGCAGCAGCCTTGGGCGCGCTGGCACAACCCCGAACAAAGCAAGCACGTGAGCGGTTATGTGAATGCGCGCGGTGACGTGTTTATGCCAAGCGAACTTGAAGCGGAGCAGCGGCACTTGCCGTTGCTGCAGGGTGACGCGCGTGATGCCGAGGTCATGGTTGATTTATTCCAGCGTAGTGCTGAGGCCTTGGCTATAGCCGACCCGAATGCTGAGCTGATGCGTCTGCATATGAATACGCGTGGTGCGGTGCAGCTGGAGCTGGATTCGGGTTTGGTGATTGAGCTAGGGCGTCGTGCTATTTCAGCGCGGCTGCAGCGGATGACTCATGCCTTGCGGCAGTTGCGTCGTGAAGGTGTAGAAGTTGTGGAAATGCAGCGACTGGATTTGCGCTATAGCCGTGGTTTTGCGATGCGCTTACAGAAAACTGCGCATGTGCAGTACTTGAATACAAAGGAAGGACTGTCGTGATGGCCAAACGCAATGAAAAAGAATTAATTGTCGGGCTGGATATCGGCACGACCAAGATTGCGGCGATTGTCGGGGCGGTGTCGCCGGAAGGTGGGGTAGAGATCATCGGTATCGGCACGCATCCATCGGAAGGTCTGCGCAAGGGGGTGGTGGTCAATATCGAAGCCACGGTGCGCTCGATTCAGCGCGCGGTTGAAGAAGCTGAGGTGATGGCGGATTGTGAAATTCATTCCGTGTTTGCTGGGATTGCGGGTTCACACATCAAGAGCATGAACTCACATGGCATCGTGAAGATTCGTTCACGTGAAGTCACGCAATATGACATTGAGTCCGTGCTAGATGCAGCGCGTGCGATTGCGATCCCGAATGATGAAAAGATCCTGCATGTGCTGCCACAGCAATTCATTGTCGACAGCCAAGATGGCATTTTGGAGCCAACCGGTATGGCCGGTGTGCGGCTCGAAGTCAAAGCGCACATTGTGCGTGGTTCGGTGAGCGCCGCGGCCAACATTGAGCGTTGCGTACGTCTCTGTGGCCTAGATGTGGAGGATGTGGTGCTCGAACCTCTGGCTTCCAGCTATGCCGTGCTCAATGCTGATGAAAAAGAGCTGGGTGTGTGCATGGTCGATATTGGCGGCGGCACGACGGATGTCGCGGTGTTCGCGCAAGGTGCGATCCGACACACCGACGTGATTCCGATTGCCGGCAATCAAGTCACCAATGACATCGCGGTGTTTCTACGTACGCCGATGCAAAACGCGGAAGACATCAAGAAGCGCTATGCCTGCGCGATTTCACAAATGGTATCGCCCAGTGAGCAAATTGAAGTCCCATCGATTGGGGATCGTCCGGCGCGTCGTTTGTCACGTCAGAGTCTCGCTGAAGTCGTGGGGCCGCGTTACGAAGAGCTGTTCATGTTGGTGCAAGCTGAGTTGGTGCGGCATGGCTTCGATCGTCAGATCCCAGCCGGCATCGTGCTGACCGGTGGTGGTTCCAAGATTGAAGGTGCGGTTGAGCTCGCTGAGGAAATCTTCCATCGACCCGTTCGTTTGGGTGCGCCACAAGAAATCGCCGGGTTACGTGATGTCGTGCGCAATCCGATTCATTCCACCGGGGTGGGTTTGTTGTTGTACGGGCATGAGTTCCGTCAGCAGGGAGCGGTACGTGCACAGCCGGGGATGCGCAGCATGCTTGATCGCATGCGTGGATGGTTCCGCAAGAATTTTTAACAACTTTGGATGTAATCCGGGTGGTCCGGGTTGCGCATTTGTAAACGTCAGAGGGGAAATGACATGCCTACATTTGAATTGATGGATACCTACAACGAGAACGCGGTGATCCGTGTCATCGGCGTAGGTGGTGCAGGCGGTAACGCACTGCAACATATGCTCGACGCCAATATTGAAGGCGTTGATTTCTTATGTGCTAACACCGATGCGCAAGCACTTCAGCGCAGCAGTGCGAATACCACGCTGCAATTGGGTGGCGGCGTGACGCGTGGACTCGGTGCGGGTGCGAATCCAGATATCGGTCGTCAGGCCGCATTGGAAGACCGTGAGCGTATTCGCGAAACCATCGAAGGCACCGACATGCTGTTCATTACGGCCGGTATGGGCGGTGGTACGGGTACGGGTGCTGCGCCCGTGGTTGCAGAAATCGCACGTGAGCTCGGTATTTTGACTGTTGCAGTGGTGACGAAGCCGTTCCCGTTCGAAGGCCGCAAGCGTATGGAAGCGGCGTTGAAAGGAATCGAAGAGCTGCGCCAGCATGTCGACTCCATTATCACCATCCCGAATGAAAAGATTCTGGAAGTGATGGGTCGTGATAAGGCGCTCACCGACGCGTTCCGCGAAGCCGATGGCGTGCTGCTGGGTGCGGTTCAAGGCATTGCTGAGCTGATCACCCGTCCGGGCCTGATTAACGTCGACTTTGCTGACGTGCGTACTGTGATGTCAGAAATGGGTATGGCGATGATGGGCACTGGCGTTGCGACGGGTGAGCAGCGTGGCGTGGAAGCGGCGCGTGCAGCGATCAGTAGTCCATTGCTGGAGAACGTCAATCTGCAAGGTGCGCGCGGCATTCTGGTGAATGTCACTGCCGGCCTTGATCTGTCGATGGGTGATTTTGATGATGTGGGTAATACCGTGCGCGAAATCGCCTCTGAGAACGCCACCATCGTGATGGGCACCGTGGTGGATCCAGAGATGAGCGGTGATATGCGCGTGACGGTGGTTGCGACCGGTCTGGGTCAGGCGGACACTGCGGGTGTGCGTCACACCGGCACAGGACGTCGTATTGCGAGCGTGCCGGCAACGGATTACGCCGACTATGACCGCC
>CAZZIQ010000020.1:0-19409 GCA_964654355.1 uncultured Piscirickettsiaceae bacterium | reverse complement strand
GAGCAGCTCGGTGGCCCAAGCGGCCCATCATGGCCATAGCCATGCCCCCATGTTCCTGGAGCCCCGATCGCAAGACCATGTTTGTCGGCGTTCAGCACCCCGGTGAAAAAGGAAATAGTCATTGGCCAAACGGCGGCAACAGCGTCCAGCGCTCTGCAGTCATTGCTATTCGCCGTGAAGATGGCGGCCTGATCGGCTAACCCAACCGAGCACTCCTAGAGCTTCCTTCTGACTCCTCCAGACGGAAGTTGTGTTGCCCCGCTTCGGCGGGGCTTTTTTATGCCATTTCATCGTTTTGTAACCAATCTGTCATGTTCATCGGCGATGCTTGCGAGCGTTTTTCGACTCCCTTACCGTTAGGGAATCGGGCGAACTTGATCAGATTTCACTTGGGGAGTTTCCATGTCTGCTGATGCCACTGCGCTTGATCTCACCCAGCCGCAGTACTACATCAACCGGGAATTGAGCCTGTTGCAGTTCAACCGGCGCGTGTTGGAGCAGGCCTGCGATCCAGATACCCCGCTGCTCGAGCGCCTGCGCTTTCTCTGCATCTCGAGCAGCAATCTCGATGAGTTCTTTGAAATTCGCGTCGGACGCCTGAAACAATTCTTGACGCATGGCATTCGCCACATCGGCCCGGATGGCATGAGCGCGCAGCAGGTTCTGGATCAAATTCAGATCACTGCACATGAGATGGTGGAACAGCAGTACCGTACGCTCAATGAACGCCTGGTGCCGATGCTGGCTGAGCATGGCATTCGTTTTGTGCGCCGTACTCACTGGGACACCGAGCAAGCACAGTGGTTGGAAAACTATTTCGAGAATGAGATTCGGCCGGTCCTGAGTCCGGTAGTACTGGATCCAGCCCACCCCTTCCCGCCGGTGATTAATAAAAGCTTGAACTTCATTGTCGCGCTCGAAGGCCAAGACGCCTTTGGACGCGAGATTGATCTCGCAATCTTGCCAGCGCCGCGCTCCTTGCCACGCGTGATTCGCTTCCCAAGCTCCGTCAGTGGCGCCGAATACGATTTCGCTTTCTTGTCATCCATCATTCACCGCTATGCCGAACGCATGTTCCCCGGCATGCGTGTGAACGGTTGTTATCAGTTCCGCCTCACCCGCAACAGCAACTTGTTCATTGATGAGGAAGAAGCCGGCGATTTGCTGCGCACTCTCCAGGGCGAACTGCTGGCGCGCAACTACGGCAATTCAGTGCGCCTTGAGGTTGCAGACAACTGTCCACGTGAGATCGCCGACTACCTCTTGGAGAAATTCAATCTCACCAGTGCGGACCTGTATGAAGTCAACGGCCCGGTTAATCTCAACCGCTTGATTGCAGTGCCTGATCTCGTCGATCGCGCTGATCTGCGCTACAAAGAATTTTCGCCGGGCAACCCACTCGCACCTGCCGCCCGCCGCCGCGTGTTCTCATTGTTTCGTCCGGGCCCGAAGAAAGAAGAAGAGCCAAAAGACATCTTCTCGATTCTGCAAAAGCGCGACATCCTTTTGCATATGCCATTCCAAAGTTTCATGCCGGTCATTGATCTGGTGCGACAGGCGGCACGTGACCCACAAGTTTTGGCCATCAAACAAACTCTGTACCGTACGGATCGAGGCTCACTCATGGTAGAAGCCTTGATTGCCGCCGCCCGCGCGGGCAAAGACGTGACCGTGGTAGTTGAAATCAAGGCACGCTTTGACGAAGAGGCCAACATTCAGCTCGCAACACGCATGCAAGAAGCGGGCGTACAAGTTGTGTACGGCGTGGTGGGCCACAAAACCCACGCCAAGATGTTGTTGGTGGTCCGGCGCGAACGCCACGGCCTCCGCAGCTATGTCCATCTCGGCACCGGCAACTATCACGCTGGCACGGCCAAGGTGTACACCGATTACGGATTACTGACCTCGCATCCCGAAATCGCGCGCGATGTGCAAACAATTTTCTTGCAGCTCACCAGCATGGGCCGCTTTGCGGAACTAGAACGCCTCCTGCAAGCACCGTTTACCCTGCACTCCGGCATCATTGAGCGCATTCATCGCGAGACTGAATTAGCGCATGCAGGTCGTCCCGCGCGCATCCTGGCCAAAATGAATTCACTGCATGAGCGCGAAGTGATTCAAGCACTGTATGAAGCCTCACAGGCAGGCGTCCAAATTGATCTGGTGGTGCGCGGCGTATGCGCTCTGCGTCCGGGCATGCCAGGCATCTCCGACAACATTCGCGTGCGCTCGATCGTGGGTCGCTTTCTCGAACATCATCGCATCTTCTATTTCGGCAACGATGGCAACAGCGAGCTGTACCTCTCCAGTGCGGACTGGCTGGAACGCAACTTCTTCCGTCGAGTTGAAACGGGCTTCCCGATTGATGATGCCAAAATGCGCGAGACCATCCTTGAAGACGGTCTTGAGCTCTATCTGCGCGATAACGTCAATGCTTGGGAGCTCGATGCTGAGGGCAACTACCACCGCCCAACCCGCACCGATCCTCCGATCTCTGCACAAAATGAATTGCTGAGCCGCTATAGCAACCTCGGCAATTAAGACAACAGCATGTCGGGTTCTGCGGCCGCAACCAGTGCCTATCCGGATCTGCCCGCCAGCAAGATCCTGCATGTGTTCAATATCAGCCTGTTTGACTTGTGTTGGATCTCTGACCGACAAGAGGCCCAACACCACAGCGAATATCTGGCAAGTGAATATGGGCCCACCCGCTTACACGAACTTCAAGAGTCGCTGAGTGCGCGCTTAGGCATCCCAACCGCATCGTCCTGCAAGCCACCGAGCCTTTGGTCAACCCTGTTCGGCAAGCGGCCCGCCAAGGAGCGCTTTGCTCAGCCTGACTATTTGGGCCTGCACTTCTATCCACAATTGAACTGCAACAGCGCGCTACCCGGACCTGCACTGTTTCGCCTCGATTTGACCTTGCGTTGCGATGTGCCGACACCGCCGATTGATCTGCTGCGTTTACTACTCACGCCGTTTCAAAGCTTGGATGTGGTGATTGCTGACTATCGACCACAAGGGTGTACCTGGTCGCGCGACTGGGAGGCCGACTTTGCTATACGTTCACCCTCGCGCTGGCAAACTGCCATTCCGCTTAACTTGATGGATCAAGTCGATCACAGCGTCTGGCGCAACGCATCGGATCAATCGGTACAACTGCGCTATCAACGCCGCGAGCTGAATCTAGAGGAAATGATTTTTGAGCTTGAACCACAATGGATCGACCCCTCCATGCGCACCCACATTCTTGACCTCAGTTACACCATTCGTGACAGCCTGTTCCTGCAGCGCAGCGCCACACAACACCACTGACTTTATGTCCGCAACCGACTGGGAGCTCTCATGCGCATTACTTTGTTTCGACATGCCCCTGCCGAAGATCGCGAACAATTCTTCCTCACTGGACGAGTCGACAGCGAACGTCCGCTCACTGAAGAAGGCATCCAGAAGTTGATTCCCGCCGCATTAGGGTTGGCACGTGTGATCGAAAGTGATCCCCGCATCTTCACCAGTGACTATCTCCGCTGCCAACAAACCGCCAACATTCTGGCGCAGACCCTCTATGGCGGTCGCAATGATGCGTTACCAGAAGCGCTCGAGCTGTTGCGCCCGGACGCACCTATCGTGCCACTGGCTAACTGGATTGCCCGTCAGGAACCCGAGCGCGATGTGTTGCTGGTCGGACATGAACCGAGCCTCAGCCAATGGGCATCTTGGTGGCTGGGTGGATCTGGAAAGCGCCTGAATCTTCACTTTAAGAAAGGCAGTGCGATGCAGCTGAGCATGAAGCGAGCCGATCGCCCGGGCCAAGCGCGACTTGAATGGATGCTGCAGCCGCGTCAGTTGCGGCTGCTGGACTTACCCTAAGACATCTTGCCTGCTACGCCGCCGCAGCGGCTTGTTGCGCGAACTCGAGTCGGTAAAGCCCGTCACCATCTGCGCATACGACGCCCGCAATCTCTTCTTCACCATCTGCATGGAAAAGAATCAGACTGGCTGGCAAACGCTCTGGGATCTGACCAGATAGACGAAAGAAGCATGCCTCTTCATTCAAGGCATCAATCTCAATCGCCTGACTCAAACGACGCCCATAACGCAAATAGGCCACTGGAGAGGTCTGTGTTGTTGTAGTCATATTCTCATGATCCCCATGCTGTATGACGATTTGATGACAATCAAAAGAAAGTCTCCATCGCCACTGTCACAAGATCTTCATCTTTCTGCCATCCTTTTGACATCGCGGCGTCATCTCATAGCGTGATGGAAACCCTCCCGCAACGCATCCTCATTGTCAGCGATGCGTGGCATCCGCAAGTCAACGGTGTCGTTACCACCCTCAACACTACGGCGGACATGTTGCGTAGCTGGGGGCATACCGTCGAGGTCATCGGGCCAGACCGTTTCCGCAACATTCCGCTTCCCAGCTATCCCGAAATCCGCCTTGCCCTGTTTCCCGCGCGGCGGCTGCGACAAATGATTCGCGCCTTCAAGCCCGATGCCTTGCACATCGCGACCGAAGGTCCGCTTGGCCTTGCGGCACGACGCTTTGCAGCACGACGCTTTTCTAAACGAAAAGGCACGCCCTTCACGACGGCGTATCACACCCAGTTCCCGGAATACGTCAATGTACGCCTGCCCTTCATACCGTTGCGCTGGGGCTATGCTTGGATGCGCTGGTTTCATGGACCGGCAACCGCAACCATGGTTGCCACCGACAGCATGGAGCAACAGCTTACTGCGCATGGCATGACGCATCTCGTACGCTGGGGCCGTGGCGTTGATACCGAACTGTTTAAGCCAGAACGTGCGCATACGCTCGATCTACCGCGCCCGATTCATCTGTATGTTGGCCGTGTCGCTCCGGAGAAGAATATTGAGGCTTTCCTGAAATTGGATTTGCCGGGCAGCAAACTGGTCGTCGGCGATGGCCCCAGTCTCGAAGCGCTCAAGGCACGCCACCCGGAAGTGCATTTCGCTGGCTATCATCGTGGCGCCGACCTGGCGGGCTATTACGCCGCCGCGGATGTGATGGTATTCCCAAGCCTGACCGACACCTTCGGCCTGGTTGTGCTCGAAGCCATGGCCTGCGGCACACCGGTTGCCGCACTGCCCGCACCAGGCTCGGTTGACCAAATCATTCCAGGAGTAAACGGCTCTGTTCAAGCAGATCTTCAACAAGCCATCCAAGAAGCACTCACGGTTACGAGCGAAACCTGCCGTCGCCATGCCTTGGAGCGCTCATGGGAGGTCTGTACCCGCCAATTTCTTAAAAACCTACAACGCGCGCCAGACGAAATTTCCGAGTCGTTTGCCTAGCTGACCGCGCGCGCATTGCTGAGTACACTGCCGCTATGACGTCAGCCGTTTCAGAACACCAAAACTCCATTGAATTCCCTGCCGATGCCCTGTCCACCCGCACCCTTGCTGCGGTCGACCTCGGCTCAAACAGCTTTCACATGATCGTAGCGCGGGTGAAAGACGGCGCACTGGATGTGATTGACCGCGAACGCGAAATGGTGCGTCTTGCCGGCGGGATCGGTAAGAGTCAACGCATCGATGACATCACCCAGCAACGCGCGCTCGACACGCTCGCCCGCTTCGGCCAGCGTCTACGCAGTCTGTCTTCGGACACGGTACGCGTAGTCGGCACCAAGACTCTACGCAGCGCAAAGAATTCGGAAGAATTTATTCGTGTGGCGGAAGAAGTGCTCGGCCATCCCATCGAAGTCATCTCCGGCCACGAGGAAGCCCGTCTGGTCTACCAAGGTGTGATCCACAGCGTAGCGGCGCGGCAGCAGCGCCAATTGGTGGTGGATATCGGCGGTGCTAGCACCGAATGCATCATCGGCGAGGGGCCACAACCGATGCTACTGGAGAGTTTAAGCTTGGGCTGTGTCAGCCTCAGTCGGCGTTTTTTTGAAGATGGCTTGATTAACGAAAAGAATCTACGCGCTGCCGAGATCTTTGCCCGCGCTGAGCTGCGCAACATTCAACAGCGCTACCTCGCGCATGGCTGGGAACGTGCAATCGGCTCGTCTGGAACGATTCGTGCGATCGGTGCTTTGGTTGCTGAAGCCGGTTGGTCGCGCGGAATTATCACGCCTGAGGCCATGCGCAAGCTGCGCGAGACCCTACTCGATATCGGCAAAATCAGCGCACTGAGCGAACGCCTGCCTGCACTCAAAAGTGAACGTGCGCCCGTCATGGCAGGTGGCTTTGCCGTGTTGAGTGCCGTGTTTGACACCTTCAAGCTGGAAGAAATGCATGTCTCCGATGGTGCACTTCGTGAAGGTCTGCTGTATGACTTAGCCGGTCGTATTCAACACAGTGATATTCGCGAACAAACGCTGCAGCGCCTACTGGTCCGCTATGAAGTGGATCGCGCTCATGCCGAATCGATACGCTCCACCAGCATGCGACTACTTCGCCAAGCCGAAAGCGCGTGGGATTTACACGATGAACGTTTTCATGACGCACTGCGACATGCCGCTCTACTGCATGAGATTGGTTTGGTGATCTCGCACAGCAAATATCAACGGCATGGTGCTTATCTCTTGGAACACGCTGATTTGAGTGGCTTTTCCATGCGTGAGCAGACGATTCTTTCGTTATTGGTGTTAGGACACCGGCGCAAGTTTCCATTAGAAGCCCTACAAGAACTCGGAGTACTCGCGCTACCGATCACCCGCCTTGTGGTGATCCTGCGTCTTGCGGTGTTGCTGCATCGTGGCCGTATGCCCTTGGAATGCGTGCCCGCACTCGCCGTCAACAAGAACCACATTGGGCTCGAATTCAGCGAAGGCTGGCTCAAGGAGCACCCGCTAAGCCAGGCGGACCTCGAACAAGAAGCCAAGGCTCTGAAGAAAGTAGGCTTTGAGCTGAATTTCTACGACAACAATGCCGCTGCCATGCGGGCCTGACAATCGGCCGCTTGATCACGCACCCGCACCGCTGGATCACAAGCCTCTAGAACGCGCACCTCCACCCGCACATCCCGCGCCGCCAATAACTGCCAGAGATGGGGTAAAAAGCTGTCGTCGCCGATGAAAGGCACCTTCGGATGCACTTGATCTTGTGCATCGCGATAACGCAACACAATCGGAATGCGTGGCGCATCCATTTCTTGTAACGAATGCAAGGTTCCGCTGCGCACCGGCAGGATACGGCGCCCATCGCTGGTTGTACCTTCGGGAAACAAGGTCAGAACAGCGCCTGTTTCAATCACCTTGGAATAGGCGGCGGCTAACGTGCGAATTTCGGACAGGCGTCCGCGCTCGATGTAGAGCGTACCCGCTTGGGTTGCGAGCCAACCCAAGGCCGGCCATTGTTTAACTTCTGACTTGGCGACAAACGTAATGCCTGGCCATCCGGCCTGGAGTAATAAACTACCGAGCACTGGAATGTCCAGCCACGACACGTGATTACTCAACAGCACCGCACTGCCTTGCGGCAGACTGCCCTCCACACGCACTTCAACCCGCAAAATTCGACAGGCTCGCCCATGCCACCATGAGATCAGCCGCGCGCGCTGCAGCCAGAACGGCCGCTCACGCGACGCGCCAAGCAACAAGACTGTGGTGAGGAAAAGACCGAGGAGAATGTGCAGTGCGAGCAGACTGGCTTTATGCAGCCGCAGCAACGGAGCCTCCAGCCTTATCTGCAGCCACCGCAGCGGTGTTCTCACCCTGCAAGAAGTGACGCGCATAGCGCGGTGACAGCTGCTTCACATCCAACAAGATGAACAGATCCAGCACGTTGAAATCAGGATCCCAGCATGGTGGACCGCAGACACGCGCACCCAAACGCAGATACGCCTTCAACAGCGGCGGAATCACTTCCATGGGATGCACTTCATGCTCTTCATACGCCAACATGGATTCCGGCAACTGCAAACGCGGCATCACCTGAAACTCTTCCGGCGCAGCATATTCTTTCTGTACCTTATCCAGCACGCGCGAGATCGCACGCAGGCTGCCTTCAAGCGGAATGGAGGCACACCCCATCATGTAATCCACTTGATGGATCTCAAGGAAACGCGCCAACCCAGACCACAGCACAGCAACTGCAGCGCCATTGCGATAGTCCGGATGTACGCAGGTACGGCCAATTTCAAGAATACGGCCGGGCGCCTTGCGCACCGATTCACAATCGAATTCAGAAGCCGAATAGAAGCCGCCGGCACGGTCTGCCTGATTGTCGAGCAGCAGCCGAGTACTGGCGACAACGGCGCCGGTTTCCTGATCACGAACCAGAAGATGATGGCAATAAGGATCAAATCCATCACGATCAATACCCTCATCAGCGGACTCAAGCGCCGCACCCATCTCACCAGCGAACACGGCAAAACGTAAACGCTGACTTTCTAAAACTTCATCTTCTGTCGCCGCCAAGGTGACGACCAGATCACGACCACGGCGCTTTTCGCTTCGATCAGACATAAGGGCTCCTCGTTCTAAACCTGAGAGATCAGGCACTTCGCGAACCCTAAGACAATGCGATGACAACGCTGTGATAAAGCGATGACGGATCCATGACAGGCGTGTCATCGGCCTGTCGCATGAATGTCATGATTTGGTCACAAAAGGGGCCAACAATGCACAAAACATCCTGTGCACTCCTATGTCGAAATCAGAATCTATCGAAAAGCATCCCAAAACTGCGGACACGCATGCCGCAGAAAAAGTGCCGCAGAAAAAAATCCGCTACCGCACGATTTGGATCTCTGACGTACACCTCGGCTTTCGCGGCTGCCGCGCCGATTTCCTCACTGATTTCCTAAAAAACACGCGCTGCGAAACCCTCTACCTCGTGGGCGACATCATTGATCTCTGGAACATGAAAAAGGGTCTGTACTGGCCCCAAGCCCACAACAACGTCGTGCGTGCAATCTTGAGCAAGGCTCGACGCAACACCCGAGTGGTGTTCATTCCCGGCAATCATGATGAACTGATTCGTGACTTTGGCCATGCCGCATTTGGGAACATCGAAATCCAAAGCCAGAGTGAACATGAACTGGCCAACGGCAAGCGCATGCTCATCCTGCACGGCGATGAATTTGACAGCGTGGTCAAATTCAGCCCCTTTCTCGCCAAGTTGGGCAGCCATGTTTATGACTGGCTAATCTGGGCAAATCGACACATCAATGTCGTACGTCGACGTATGGGCTTCCCCTACTGGTCACTCGCAGGTTTGCTCAAACATAAAGTCAAAAATGCCGTGAATTACATCAGTAGCTTTGAAGACGCCATCATCAAAGAAGCGCAAAAACGCGGCATGGACGGCGTGGTCTGCGGCCACATCCACCATGCCGAAATCCGCATGCACGGTGGCGCGCTCTACTGCAACTGTGGTGACTGGGTCGAGAGCCATACCGCGCTCGTCGAACATGAGAATGGGCGCCTAGAGATTGTGCACTGGGGTGATACCCGCGGAACCCTGCATAAGTGGCCGGCGGATTGGAGTAAAGCGAAACCGCACCTGGATGGCGAGAGCAAGGACCTACTGCTGGCGCCCATGCTACGTTAACGCATTCGTTAACAAGCCATTTTATCTCGTTGAATACCCGGCAGACTGAACGCAATCAACGCACTTGCTGCAACCATGGCGGCAGAAATCCATAGCCCGCCAGCCAAGCCCAAAGCTTGATAACTCCAGCCGGACAAGAGGGTTCCGGCTAAGCGGCCACCCGCGTTCGCCATGTAATAAAAACCAACATCCAAGGCAACACGCTCGCCTTGCGAATACGCCAGAATCAAATACGAATGCAGCGCAGAGTTCAGGGCAAACACCACACCGAACACAATCAAGCCAATCACCACAACTCCACTTGCTGGAAGATCACTACCTAAGCCGAGTGCGATCAATACGGGAATCCCCATCAAGATTAATGCCGCCATTTGCGCACTCTTTGGACCTGGCGCAGTTCCGGCGTCTTGCCAGCGACGCAACAAGCGCGGCGCAAAGCCCTGCACGACGCCATAGCCAATCACCCACAGGGCGATGTAGGCACCGACGGAATGAAAGGCCCAGCCCAACTCGGTGACGAGAAACACCGGGAGCGCAACAACAAACCAGACATCACGCGCACCAAACAAAAAGAAGCGCGCGGCTGATAAGCGATTGATCGCAGGGTCGTCGGAAAAGATCTGACGAAACTTAGGCTTATATGACATCTTGCCAAGGCTGCGCGGCAGGCTCACCCAAGTAAAAAACAGCACCAACATCAGCATCATTGCCAAGGCCGCTAATGCGCCACGAAATTCCAGCCATTCCAACAACAGTGCGCCTAAGAAGAATCCCACACCCTTCAGCGCATTCTTCGAGCCCGTGAGCGCCGCAACCCAGCGGAATAGACGCGAGTGATCATCCGCACCCGATAAGGTTTTCACACTGGCTTTCGCGGACATCTTATTGAGGTCTTTGGCAATCCCCGACAAGGCCTGCGCCGCCATCACGTAGGCCACCGACAGCCAGGCATCTGGAACGGTCAGCATCAACAACGCCACAATTTGCAGCAACATGCCGGTGTGCATAGTGCGATTCAGACCCATGCGCGCGCCCAACCATCCCCCGACGAGGTTGGTGACAATGCCAAAAAACTCGTAGAACAAGAACAACATCGCGATTGCGAAAGGGCTATAGCCTAGGCTGTAAAAATACAGCACCACCAACATGCGAATGGCACCATCCGTCAACGTAAAGGCCCAATAGCCTCCCGTGATGATGATGTAGTTACGCAGTGCGTTCGGCATAAAAAATTGCTTAGAGCGACGCGGCTACCATCTCAACAATGTCAAGCATGCGGTTCACATACCCCCACTCGTTGTCATACCACGCATAGACCTTTACCTGCGTATCGTTAATCACTAGGGTCGAAAGCGCATCGACGATCGAGGAGCGTGGATCGTTGACGTAATCAATCGAAACCAAGGGACGCTCCTCATAACCGAGAATGCCCTGCAAAGCACCCGCAGCGGCCTCACGAAAATAGCCATTGACCTCGTCTGCCGTAACCGTACGCTCGGCTTCAAATACAAAATCGGTTAACGAGGCATTCAGCAAGGGCACGCGCACGGCATGCCCATTCAAGCGCCCCTTAAGCGCGGGAAAGATCTCCGTAATCGCTTTGGCGGAACCTGTCGTGGTTGGGATCAATGACTGTCCGCACGCACGCGCTCGACGCAGGTCTTTATGACCACGATCGACAATGGTCTGCGTATTGGTCAGGTCGTGCATGGTGGTCATACAACCGTGTCGAATACCAATTTTTTCTTGCATGACCTTCACCACCGGTGCGAGGCAATTGGTCGTACAGGATGCTGCCGTTAGCAAATCATGCTGTTCCGGATCATAGAGCGTGTGATTAATGCCATAGACCAGATTCAGTGCACCTTTGGTTGGCGCCGCGACCACCACTTTTTTTACCCCCTGCTCGAAATAGGCCTGCAAACGCTCCGGGTGCTTGTGATGCTTGCCGGTGGCCTCAATCACGATGTCGCAATCTGACCAGTCGGCGGCGGCGAGGTCAGAGGCTTGCGAATAACGTAGCGACTGACCATCGATTTGAATTTCAGCCGAATCTGTAGCCTCCGCGACCTGATTCCAGCGACCATGCACCGAGTCAAAGTTGAGCAGATGCGCACTTCCTGCGGCATCACAGGCGATCTCGTTGAGATGCACGAACGCTAGATTTGAACGTCCCCAGCCGGTGCGCAACCCGAGGCGCCCCATCCGGCCAAAACCATTGATGCCAATACGAATGCTCATGCGGCTCTCCGAGATCGATGAAGGATGTTGAATGAATTACGGCGCACAACTACTGGCATCGCTGCCACAACAGTTCTCACTTAGGAATGCGATGAGGTCATGCATCGCTACAAAATTCGCGCTGTAGCGCAAAAAGCGCCCCTGATGCTGCACTTCGATCAAACCCGCCTGACTCAATGCCTTGAGATGAAACGAAAGGGTTGCCGGAGCAATCCCTGCGGCTTCGGCAATCTCACCCACCACTAACCCATCTGGGCCGGCAACGACGAGGCGCCGGAAAATGGCTAGGCGATGGCTTTGCGCCAACGCAGCTAGGGCTTGAACCGCGGAGTCTGTATTCATTTCGATAATTCTAGATATATCGAATTATTATGCAATCCCCTATCGAGGGCAAAAAAATGCCCCCTTGCGGGGGCAAACGATCACTCGTGGAGTGTGAGGAGAAATCTATACGCTCACGCGCCTACTCTTTTAGAGCTTATGCAAGCTCTTGAACTTGGCGATGGTGGCGTCCGGGCGCTTCTTGCTTTCCGCCTTGGTCACAACGTAGACCACGGTCATGCCATTCGGGCCTGCACCAATTTCGGTGAAGCGGAAGGTGGCTTCGCCCGTCTGACGATAAACCTGTAGCTCTTTCCAGTCGGTGAAGACGTAGTAACGACCTTCCGCAATCACCTCAGCATAGAACTTATCTGCGCCCTGCAGACGGCCTTCATACATATCGACTGAACCAATACCAACGCCACCCTTGGTGTTCTTGGAATCCGCCTTAAGCAGACCAAACACCAGTGTTTTGCCGTCAGGGCCCGCACCCACGCGAGTCAGACGGAAGGTGGTTTCACCATGCGCCAGGAAGTCTTGATAAGTCGCAAAATCGTCGAATACATAGAGGCGGCCATCTTCATGGTGCACTTCGTAGTAATCGTCGTTGTTCGCTGCTTTTTCAGTTTTTGCAGTTTCTGCCTTTGCAGACGAAGCTGATTTGGTGTCGTTCGCTACACAGCCGCCCATCAGGGCTGTTGCTGCTAGCAATGCAATCCACTTATTCATGAGTAACCTCTTACGTGTGCGATAAAAATGCCCCCATCACTCGATGGGGGCATCTCAGAACAACTTACTTGATGCTGTTTAGAACGTCGTCTACGACTTTCTTCGGCAGCGGCACGTAACCGTCCTTCACCACTACGTTCTGGCCAGTCTTGGACATAACCATCTTCACGAACTCACGCTCCAGCGGCTGCAGCGGCTTGTTCGGGGCCTTGTTGACGTATACGTAGAGGAAGCGCGATAGCGGGTAAGTACCTGCAGTAGCGTTATCCGGGGTTGCTTCTACGAACGCTTCACCATCTTTCTTCGACAACGGCAGCGCACGCACGCCAGAGGTCTTATAACCGATACCGGAGTAACCGATCCCGTTCACAGAAGAAGTGACCGACTGTACAACTGACGCAGAACCAGGCTGCTCGTTTACGCTGTTCTTGTAGTCACCCTTACACAGTGCCTTACTCTTGAAGTAACCGTAGGTACCGGATACCGAGTTACGGCCGTAAAGCTGGATGGTTTGATTCGCAAAACTACCGGTTGCACCCACATCACCCCACTTGGTGGCGTCGGCCTTGGCGCCGCACTTACGGGTCGCTGAGAAGATCGAATCCACTTGGGAAATGCTCAGGCCCTTAACCGGGTTGTCCTTATTCACGAAAACCGCAAGAGCGTCGATCGCAACCGGAATGGCCAGCGGCTTGTAGCCATACTTGGCCTCAAATGCCTGCACTTCCTTGTCCTTCATCTTGCGCGACATCGGACCTACATTTGAGGTACCTTCGGTCAGTGCTGGCGGTGCGGTTGAAGAACCGGCTGCCTGAATCTGGATATTGACGTTCGGATACTGACGCTTGAACTCTTCGGCCCACAGCGTCATGAGGTTGGCCAGAGTATCTGAACCTACGCTCGACAGGTTGCCAGACACACCAGAGGTCTTCTGGTAATCCGGAAGGGACGGGTCAACCTGCGCACCTGCAGCCAGACCGGTCTGCGGCAGGGTCAGCGCTGCGGCCAGACCCAGAGCTGTAGCCAGCTTGTTCATCTTCATGGGTTTTCATCTCCTGATTTGGAAAGGCTGTCTGTGACCGCCGTCCTGGCCGATCACTCAGACGCGGTCACTATGCCGAGGAGATTTGAAGTTGCTGTGACGCTTTTGTGACAGTTTGATGACAGGGCGATAGAGCCGCGAAAAACAAAGCCCGAAAACGAATTAAGGCGCCACTGCACGCAGGGCTGGGCGCGCGCGCAGGCGTTCGAGCGGAAACACTGCACTAAATACGCTGCCCTCACCAGGCTTACTTTCAACCCGTAACAACGCATCATGCTGCTCGAGGGCATGCTTCACGATCGAAAGCCCAAGACCTGAGCCCCCCTGGACGCGATCACGTCCCGCATCGACCCGATAGAAGCGCTCGGTCAGGCGCGGAACATGTTCAGCCGGGATCCCCGGACCATTGTCTTGCACCTGCAGCATCGGCTGCCCGGTCGAATTGCGCAGCCAGCGCAAGGTAATCGCACCGCCTTCATGGGTGTACTTACATGCATTGTTCAAAAGATTCGACGCCACTGCACGCAAGGAGTCCTCAATGCCATGCAGCCAGAGATCAAGATCGACCTCGACATGTAAGGTTTGTTTACGCGCATCGGCCAACACTTTGGCATCTTCTTCGATCTGACGGAGCAGTGCCGGCACATCGATATCCGTTTCCGCAGGCTTGCGCTGATCTTCCTCAAGACGCGCCAACACCAACATGTCGTCAACGATCTGGCGCATGCGCACAGCTTGCTCTTGCATGCCATGAATCGCCCGCCCCCAACGACTTTGGATGCCGCCCTCTTCCCGCTCCACCCGGGTTTCTAGCTGTTCCAGATAACCCGTAAAGACCGTGAGGGGTGTGCGCAACTCATGCGAGGCATTGGCAATAAAGTCACGACGGAATTGCTCAAGACGACGCGTATCAGAAACATCAACCGCAATCAGCATCATGCTGCCTTTGCTCTCAAACGGCACCAAGCGCAGTGACAGCACTTGGCGTGGGCTAACACCAATCAAGTAATCCAGCGCTGTATCGTAATTACGGCGGTTTAACCATTCGCGCACCTCAGGACCGCGCAAGAAATTATCAAGTCGTTTGCCGATGTCTTCTTTTTCATCAAGGTCAAACGCCCGCGCCGCGATGCTGTTCATCCACTCAATCTCGAGCTCACGATTGAGAATGATGGTGGGGTCGGGCATCGCGCGTGCCGTTGCACGGAAACGCTTAATCAACTTCGCCATGCGCTTCTTATCTTTGCGCTGGCGCCGTTGTAGATCGTGGTAGCTTTTGAAGATGGTTTCCCAGATGCCATTAGCATCAGGTGACTCGATACTGTCGCCCAGGCGAATCCAGCGCTCCATCAAATAAAGGTTATACAGATTCCATGTGAGATAACCCAAGGCCCCAAACATCAGGAACAGTGCAATGGAATTGAAGATGCTGCCGACCGCCGCCAGCGAGCCCAACAACATGGCCAGATAGATCAGTTCCTCGTACCACGCCGAGGGCAGTCCTTTAAAGCGACGCATCGATTTCAGGCCTAGGATTCTTGTGCGGAGAAGCGGTAACCGGCGCCGCGCACGGTTTGGATGCACGCGTCATAGCCACCGGGCTCCAAGGCCCGACGCAAGCGACGGATGTGCACATCCACGGTGCGCTCTTCCACATAAACATTATTCCCCCACACACTGTCCAGTAACTGACCGCGACTATATACGCGCTCAGGGTGGGTCATAAAGAAGTGAAGCAGCCGAAATTCGGTCGGACCGAGCTCGAGGACCTCAGCATTCATGCTGGTGCGATGACTCACCGGGTCCAGAACAAGATCGCGTACCCGCACCGGCTCTTCGCTCATATGCGGCGAAGCACGGCGCAGCACCGCCTGCACTCGGGCCATCAGTTCTTTTGTGGAAAACGGTTTGACGACGTAATCATCGGCACCATGCTCAAGACCGCGCACGCGATCCGCTTCTTCGCCTCGCGCGGTCAGCATGATCACTGGGATATCACTGAGGCTATCGTTGCGGCGGACTTTGCGTAGCAACTCGATACCGCTGACGTCGGGGAGCATCCAGTCCAGCAAAATGAGATGCGGTGTGCGTTCGGTGAGCGCCTGCCAGGCCGAGGCCATGTCAGCCGCTTCACTGACCTGATAGCCCTGATCTTCCAAAGCAAACGCCACCATCTCGCGGATGGTTTGTTCGTCTTCGACAATCAAGATGTGAGTGCGCGGCATGGCGTCACTCTACCCCGAGTTGCATCCGCATGGACGACCCGAGCAATAACAAGGCGTTAGTGGTTGCCGTTCTTGAGCTCAGCTTCGATTTCTTCCACTGTGAGATGACGAACATCGCGACCTTCCACCAAGTAAATGACGTATTCACAGATATTCTTCGCATGGTCACCAATACGCTCCAAAGCGCGCGCGGCCCAGATCACATCCAGCGCCGGACCAATCTTACGCGGGTCTTCCATCATGAGCGTAATCAGCTCACGCAACAGACCTTCATATTCCTTATCAACATCACGATCCATGCACGCAGTGTTGAGCGCATCTGGCACATTGAGCCGCGCAAAAGAATCCAAGGCCTTGTTGAGCAAGCGTGAGACCAGCGCGCCCAGATGATCAATCCCGCTCGGAGATTTGCCATTTCCGAACGCACCACGGCTGGTGAGGTCCACCGCCATCTTCGCTACCTTTTCAGCCTCATCACCGATACGTTCAAGATCAGTAATAATCTTGACGATCGCAATCAACATCCGCAGATCAACAGCGGTGGGTTGACGACGCGCAAGGATATGCGTCACTGCCTCATCAATCTCCACTTCCATCGCGTTAACTTCGACATCGCGACGAATGACCTCGACAGCCGCCTCCGAGTCACGAGTCCGAAATGCAGAAACCGCATTCTGGATCTGCTCTTCCACCAGCCCGCCCATCGCCAGTACGCGAGAACGCAGGTCATTCAGCTCTCGATTGAATTCGGCAGAGATGTGCTTGTCGAATGTCTTGTCAACCATGAGGTTCTCCTTGGGCGGTTTGGCGATTAACCGTAGCGGCCAGTAATGTAATCTTCAGTTTGTTTTTCATGTGGATTGGTAAAAATCCGGTCCGTTTCATCAAACTCGACCAGCTCACCAAGGTACATAAACGCAGTGTATTCTGAAACGCGCGCAGCCTGCTGCATGTTGTGCGTCACAATCAGAACGGTGTAGTTTTCCTTGAGTTCGTGAATCAGCTCTTCCAACTTCAACGTTGAGATTGGATCCAAGGCGGAAGCTGGCTCATCGAGCAGTATCACCTCCGGCTCGATCGCAATGGAGCGAGCAATCACCAGACGCTGCTGCTGCCCGCCAGACAGGCCCAGCGCGTTGTCATTCAATCGATCCTTCACTTCGTCCCATAACGCTGCACCCTTGAGGGACCACTCGATCTTTTCGTCGAGAATGCGCTTGTTATTGATGCCCTGCAAACGCAAGCCATAGGCCACGTTTTCATAAATACTTTTCGGGAATGGGTTTGGCTTCTGAAACACCATGCCCACATTACGCCGCAGATCCGTCACATTCACATCACGATCAAAAATGTTTTTGCCGTGATGACGAATCTCACCCTCAATACGTATGCCGTCAATCAGATCGTTCATGCGATTAAAGCAGCGCAGCAAGGTGGACTTGCCGCAACCACTGGGCCCGATAAACGCAGTTACTTGATTCTTCGGCACATCAAAGGTGACGTCTTTCAGTGCATGGGCAGTGCCGCCGTAGTAGAGATTGAGACGATCGACTTCGATCGCAACGTTCTCATTCGGATTCTGGATATACGCCATAGCAATACCTTTGGATTTCTGGAAACTGGACAAGCGCCGGGGAGTTATTGATCCAGCGCGCGATATTTTTCACGAAGACGATTACGAATCTGAATTGCACTGAGATTCAACGCAATAATCACCAATACCAGCAACAACGAGGTTGCATACACGAGCGGGCGCGCAGCTTCCACGTTCGGGCTCTGGAAACCAACATCATAGATATGGAAGCCGAGATGCATGAATTTGCGATCGAGGTGCAAAAATGGCGCATTACCATCCAGTGGCAGGTTCGGTGCAAGTTTGACCACCCCCACAAGCATGAGCGGTGCCACTTCACCGGCCGCACGCGCGATCGCCAAAACCAGACCGGTCATCATCGCCGGACTCGACATCGGCAACACCACCTTCCACAGCGTTTCCAGCTTGGTTGCACCCAATGCCAAAGAGCCTTCGCGCAAAGCACGAGGAATACGCGACAAACCTTCTTCGGTGGAAACGATCACCACCGGCAGGGTCAGAATCGCCAAGGTCAGCGCTGCCCAGATGATGCCAGGTGTGCCAAAAACAGGTGCCGGCTTGGCTTCCGGATAAAACAGGTCATCAATATTCCCACCGAGGAAATACACGAAAAACCCTAGACCAAACACACCATAGACGATGGAAGGAACCCCAGCGAGATTGTTCACCGCAATTCGAATCATACGGGTCAACGGGCCCTGCTTGGCGTATTCACGCAGATAGACCGCCGCGACCACACCAAACGGGGTCACGATCACCGCCATAATCAGCACCATCATGACGGTGCCGAAGATGGCCGGGAATACACCACCCTCTGTATTCGCTTCGCGTGGCTCCGCAGAAAGGAATTCCCAAATCTTAGAGAAATAGAAACCAAACTTTTCCGAGGTGGTCATCGCATTCGGCTGATAGATGCGCACCACGTTAGCCACATCAATCTTGCGTACGCGCCCATCCATAATCTGGATTTCAAAGGCATCGCGCTTACTCGCCACATACAAGGCTACCAGCTTGTCTTCCAGGACCTTATATTCCGCCGCAAGGCGTGCGCGCTCTGCATCCAATTCAGCAAGACGCTCCGGCGTATCGTCGCCATTGAGCTCGAGCCGGCGCTGCTTTAAACGGAGCTGCTCAACGGAATAGTTGATTGCACCAATGTCATACTTCTCGATCTCTTTAACTTGGTCGTGCAAATCAATTGCGCGCTCCACGCGGACTTGCAACTCACCAATCGCTTGTGGCCCTTCAGCAACAACCTGGTCTTTTTCATAAACTTTGAGTAACTGGCCATAGGCATTGCCCCACTCATGTCGCTCAATCACCAGCAGGTCACGCGGCACGCTGCGCTCGCCACGAATACCGTATTCATAGACTTGACGGAAATCCAACCCATAGGCATCACGATTACCGACCTTGAGTAGATAACGAGCGATTTCTGGCATTCCTTCAGGAACCGCAATACCCGCCCCCGCCAAACGCTCCGGAGTAATGATTTCTTCGCTGTGAATCTCCCCAACCACAGTGATCGTGTCTTGCGAGACCGGATCAGCGTAGTTGAACTCGTATACGGTAGCTGGCCAAAAATGGCTCAAACCACGCACGGCGATGAGAATCAGCAAGCCAAACACGGCAATCAGGCTGACCGCCAGCGCGCCGGCATTGAGCCAGATCATCGGAAGACCGCTGCGCATCCACTGTTTCATGCTGTCGTATCCGCTTAAATGAATTA
>CAZZIQ010000019.1:0-19496 GCA_964654355.1 uncultured Piscirickettsiaceae bacterium | reverse complement strand
CTGTGGTACATCGCCGTGGCGAGTGCCATCGGTGTGGGTAGGAAGGTCTGTACTTGATCGAGGCGAAAGCCGTTGCGTTTGAGCCAAAGTGCGAGCTGCAGCATGTCTTCATCTTGAGTCCCGGGGTGGGCCGCAATGAAGTAGGGAATTAGGTATTGCTCTTTGCCGGCTTTACGTGTGGCGGCTTGGAAGATTTCTTTAAAACGTTCATAGCTGCCAATGCCTGGCTTCATCATGTGTGACAGCGGGCCACGCTCGGTGTGTTCCGGTGCGATTTTTAAATAGCCGCCGGTGTGATGCGCGGCCAGTTCTTCGATGTATTCCGGATCACGTACCGCGAGGTCGTAGCGTAATCCTGATGCGACCAAGACTTTTTTTATGCCCGGCAGTTGGCGTGCCTTACGGTAGAGCGCGGTAAGCGGCTTATGGTCGGTATTGAGGTTGTCGCAGATATCGGGATATACGCAGGACAAGCGCCGACAGGCGGACTCAATCTTGGGATCCTTGCAGGTCATGCGGTACATGTTGGCGGTCGGTCCACCCACATCGGAGATGATGCCAGTAAAGCCAGGTGTGCGGTCGCGAATGGCTTCAATTTCATGCAGGATCGATTCTTCAGAACGACTTTGAATGATGCGGCCCTCATGCTCAGTGATCGAGCAGAAGGTGCAGCCGCCGAAGCAGCCGCGCATGATGTTGACGGAGAAGCGAATCATTTCCCATGCCGGAATGCGTGCATCACCATAACTTGGGTGTGGTGCGCGGGCATACGGCAGGTCAAACACCGCATCGAGCTCTTTGGTGGTCAATGGCAGTGGTGGTGGATTGATCCACAGTTCGCGATCGGCATGGCGTTGGACTAGTGCGCGCGCATTATGCGGATTGGTCTCTAGGTGAAAGACGCGTGCGGCATGCGCATACAAAACCGGATCGCTGCGAACTTGTTCATAGGCAGGTAGGCGCACCACAGTTTTTTCACGTGGCGGCCGCTTGCGCAGGCTTGGTGAGAAGGGCACAACCGCGCCATCGTTTTCTGACGTGGCGACAGAGGCTTGTGCATCCATGTCTTGGTAGGGGCTGACAATCGGTTCAATCCGCCCAGGTGCATCGATCTCGGTTGAGTTCAGGGTAAACCAGTCGGTTGGCAACTCTTTGCGTACAAATGCGGTACCGCGCAGGTCGGTGATATCGGTAATAGATTCGCCTTTGGCAATGCGATGGGCAAGATCGACGATGGCACGTTCTGCATTGCCAAATAGCAGCAGATCCGCCTTGCTGTCGATCAAGACGGAGCGCCGGACTTTGTCTTGCCAATAGTCGTAGTGCGCGATGCGACGCAGACTGGCCTCGATTCCGCCGAGTACGATCGGTACATCGGGGTAGGCTTCGCGTGCGCGCTGTGCATAGACGAGGGTAGCGCGATCGGGTCGGCGATCCGGCTCTGCGTTGGCTGTATAGGCGTCGTCCGATCGTTTTTTACGGTCCGCGGTGTAGCGGTTGACCATCGAATCCATGTTGCCGGCACTGATGCCAAAGAATAGATTTGGTTTACCAAGTGCACGAAACGGTTCGGCGGATTGCCAATCGAGTTGGGCCAAGATGCCGACACGAAATCCTTGTGACTCAAGAAGTCGGCCGATCACTGCCATGCCGAAGCTTGGATGATCGATGTAGGCATCGCCAACGACGAGAACGACATCGCAGGAATCCCAGCCGAGGGCATCCATTTCTGCTCGTGAAGTTGGCAGAAACGGGGCGATCCCGAAACGCTTGGCCCAATAGGGACGATGGCGAAACAGCTTTGGTGCGGGGACGGGTGCAGGTGTGGAGGCAGACATGCGCGCAAGTCTGCGGCCAGACTGCTAGAATTCGCAACCTTTCGTGCCCTGCATCTGCGGCGCGAGCAATCGGAAAACCCCTTTTCGGGACAAGGATTTATGGCGAGCAAGTTGTTGGTACTGCCGGGCGATGGCATCGGCCAAGAAATCGTGGCCGAAGCGGTCAAGGTGCTGGATGTTGTGCGTGAAGAGTTTGGCTTTGCACTGGAGATGGAGCATGCAACAGTGGGCGGTACCGCCTATGACCTGCATGGTGATCCACTGCCACAAGAAACGCTTAAATTGGCCAAGGATGCCGACGCAATCTTGTTGGGTGCCGTGGGTGGCGTGCAATGGGAAGCCTTGCCGCGTGACAAGCGTCCGGAGAAAGGCCTGTTGGGCTTGCGTGCCGAATTGAATTTATTTGCCAATCTGCGTCCGGCGATCTTGTATCCACAGTTGGCCGAGGCTTCAACGCTGAAGCCGGAAGTGGTGTCGGGTTTGGATCTGATGATTGTGCGTGAACTGACTGGCGATATTTATTTTGGTCAGCCGCGCGGCATCCATACCCTGGAAAACGGTGAGCGCGAGGGTTTCAACACCATGCGTTATGCCGAGCATGAGATTGAGCGTATTGCCCGTGTCGCGATGGATGTGGCGATGCAGCGTGGCAAGCGCGTGTGCTCGGTTGAGAAGGCGAATGTGCTGGAAGCGGGCGAGCTGTGGCGTGAGGTCGTGACCCGCGTTGCCAAGGATTATCCAGCGATCGAGTTGTCCCACATGTACGTGGATAACGCAGCCATGCAACTGGTGCGTGCGCCAAAACAATTTGACGTCGTTGTGACCGGGAATATCTTCGGTGACATCTTGTCGGATGAGGCCGCCATGCTAACCGGTTCGATTGGCATGCTGCCATCCGCTTCGCTGGATGCGAACAACAAGGGCATGTATGAGCCGATTCATGGTTCTGCGCCAGACATTGCCGGACAGAACAAAGCAAATCCGCTGGCAACCATTTTGTCGGTTTCCATGATGTTGCGTTACACCTTGAATCAGGCTGCGCTCGCCGAGCATATTGATCAGGCTGTTGGTGTAGTGCTCGACCAAGGCATTCGCACCGCAGATATCGCTTCAGCAGGCACTAAGACGGTGGGCACTCGTGAGATGGGTGATGCGGTCGTCGCGGCGCTGCGCAAACAAACAAACTAATTTTATCCACCCGCATTCTTTTTTAGAGAGCGAGCCATGAGCAAAACCTTTGATGTTGCTGTTGTCGGTGCCACCGGTGCCGTAGGCGAAACTATGATGTCGATTCTGGAGGAACGTAAGTTTCCGATCGGTAAGTTGTATCCGTTGGCGTCTGAGCGCTCTGCGGGTAAAAAGATTGAATTCAACGGCGGCTATGTCACCGTTGAAGACTTGGCGACCTTTGACTTCTCCAAGGTGCAGATCGGTTTGTTCTCGGCGGGTGGTTCCATCTCTGAGGAATATGCGCCGAAAGCTGCCGCTGCGGGTTGTGTCGTTGTCGATAACACCGCGCACTTCCGTTACGACGAAGACATCCCATTGGTAGTGCCGGAAGTGAATCCCGATGACATTGCGGGCTACACGACCCGTGGCATCATCGCCAACCCGAACTGTTCCACCATTCAGATGTTGGTGGCGCTGAAGCCGATTCATGATGCGGTCGGGATTGAGCGTATTAATGTGTGTACCTACCAGGCGGTATCGGGAACGGGTAAGGAAGCGATCGAAGAGCTTGCGACGCAAACCGCAAATCTACTGAATGCGAAGCCGGTAGAAGCGCATGTGTATCCGAAGCAGATTGCATTCAACTGCCTGCCGCATATTGATGTGTTTAAGGAAAACGGCTACACCAAAGAAGAAATGAAGATGGTGTGGGAGACCCAGAAGATGTTTCATGATCCGAGCATCATGGTGAACCCAACTACGGTACGGGTGCCCGTGTTTTACGGTCACTCAGAAGCGCTTCACATCGAAACCCGTTCCAAGATTTCCGCAGAAGAGGCGCGTCGCTTGCTGAGTAAGGCACCAGGTATTCAGGTGCTGGATGAGCGCGAGCCTGGTGGCTATGCCACCGCAGTCACTGAGGCTGCGGGTACCGATCCGGTGTATGTCAGTCGCATTCGAGAAGATATCTCGCATCCGCGTGGTTTGAATCTGTGGGTGGTCGCGGATAATGTGCGTAAGGGTGCTGCCCTGAATAGCGTTCAGATCGCGGAAATCTTGATTGAGAAGTATCTCGCTTAATTGGTTGTTCTTCACACGCGTCCATGGGACGCAGGGGCCATGTCGCTTGTGGCAAGCGGCATGGCTTTTTTTATGGGTCTTGGTTTCGTATGACCTTCATGCCCTTCCGATCGTGAGCGGTGTGAATATTGAGCAAGCCCCCATCTTGGGTCAGCCGCTGGATGTGCGGATGGAGATCGCGGGTGCGACCGAGTGGCGTAGGTCGACTCGCACTGAGGATGGTGGGGAAGACGCCACAGGCTTTGCGGATGCGCAATGGCGCTTGATTGAGCGCACTGCGGATCCGTCGCATCGTTACGTATGGTCATCCAGCACACTTGTCGAAGATCCCGTATTGCGATTGGTCTTAGTCAATGCTGCGGACCCGAACGATCGGCAGGTGCTTACGTTACTGCCCGAACTACCGGCGATCAGTGGGTCGATGCAGGCCGTAGCTGATCCAGCAGGAAAAACCACGAGCGGATTTGCATTGGCAGCTACGCCATCAGCATCTTTGGGCCCGCGTGGGGTGCCGCGATTGGAATTGCTTCAGCCACAAGTTGAGGGGCAGCTGCGCGACAGTGAGCGTATGCGTCTTTTACAACTTGAAACTGAGGCCTTGTTGTTGCGCGAATCGCTCGCGGCATTCGAAGATGAGCAAGCGCGTTTGCGCGTGCGTGTACAAGAGGCAGAAACAGTTGCCCTCGCCTCTGAACAGAGGCTGCGTGAAGCGGGGGAAGAAGTCGAGCGCTTGCGGGACATGTTGTATGCACGGGATGCTGCTCTTCACTCGTTGCGCGACAAGCTGTGGATGACCGTAGTTATCGGCCTTATTTTGTTGCTCATGATCGTGTTGGGTTTTGTCTTGTGGTGGCGCAGCGAGCTTCCCGATCGCAAGCTTCGACAAGAGGCGCGGGCGCGTATGCAATGGCGCAGTGAGCATGACGCATCACCTCAGCCGGTTGCTGTGGAGCCACAAGCAGCTCCACTGAAGTCGATGGAAATCGCGCAAGAGCCTCTCTCGACACCGACACCAGAGCGAATCCAGCCTGTTGCTGTCGTACAGCCAGCCGTTACGGTGGATCCTTTCATGTTGGACATGGTGCAAGCGCATTTAGATCTAGGTGACGTTGCAGCAGCAGACGCGACCCTGCAAGTAGTGGAACAAACCGCGGCGAGCGATCCACGGGTGTTGGCGTTGCGTGCGCAGGTCCAGCAAGGTTCCAGCAACATAGAGGGCCGTTGATGCGTTGCGCGGTGGGGGTTGAATATGACGGCGCGGCGTTTCATGGCTGGGAAGCACAGGACGGTGACGTGCGCACGGTCCAGGCGGCCATTGAGCAAGGCCTCTCTATCGTTGCCGATCAGCCGATTACGGTAACGGTTGCTGGGCGTACCGATGCGGGCGTGCATGCCTTAGGGCAAGTCATCCATTTCGATACTGAAGTCACGCGTGATGCCCATTCGTGGCTTCGCGGCGTGAATTCCAATCTTCCCGCCGATGTTCGTCTACGGTGGGTGCAGTCGGTTTCGGATGACTTTCATGCCCGTTATTCCGCTACGGCGCGCACCTATCGCTATGGGATTTTGAGTGGGCCTGCGGCTTCGGCGCTGTTGCGTGATCGTTTGGCTTGGACCTGGAAAAGCTTAGATGTGGATGCCATGCAAGCAGGTGCCAATTACCTGTTGGGCGAGCAAGATTTTTCGGCGTTTCGTGCCGCAGCTTGTCAGGCGCAACATGCGCGGCGTGAAGTCCAGGCGGTGCGCTGCTGGCGTCAGGGTGCAGTGGTGTGGTTCGAGGTGCGTGCTAATGCGTTTTTGCATCACATGGTGCGCAACTTCATGGGGTCGCTGCTGGAAGTCGCTGCGGGTGAACGCCCACCGGAATGGATTGCTGAGTTACTTGCTGCGCGTGATCGAACTCAAGCCGGTGTGACGGCGGATGCTGCGGGGCTTTATTTGGTTGAGGTGGATTACCCGGAGAAATTCGGGTTGCCGCAAACGAAAAACGGCGACCCGGACTCACTTCCCTGGCCGCCGGTGTACTCGAATTAGTCGATTACTGTCTGGTGGTATCCGCTTTTCGGGGGCGCTCAAGGCCGTCCTTGGCGCGCTCGACGATCGACGTCCATGTCGATCGACGCCCCGAAAAGCGAGCTTCCACCAGACATGCTTTGTTAAGACAAATCGCTGGCGAGTGAAGCGCGCTGGGCTTCGTTAAGGGTTACAGCAACGTTGTAGTTGGGGTGATCAATGCCCGCTTTGATCGGTGCGCCGGCCTTGGCGTCCTTCACCATCTCGGGCGTGAGTTCCCAACGCATGAAGTGAACCGAGGATGTTTTGTCTTCGGTGCTGCGCTCAAGGTCTTCATTTGCGATCGGATAGACCTTGGCGTGATCACCGACCTGCATCCAGGTCTTTTCTTCAATGCCAATCAGGCGCGCCAGTTCCACCTTGCGTTGATCAACATCCGGAAATTCGATCATAAAGGTCGCTTTCCAATTGCTGCCGTTTGGGATGAGTGCGTTATAGACGTCGAGTTCTTCCTGAATTAGTTCAGCTTCGAAGATGCGTTCGAGGCGCAGCATCTCCTGCACTTGATACTGCATGATCATGCGGTCTTCGAAGTGTAGGGTGGCGTGGTCACCGATCAACACGCGACGTTCCAGTTTGTGCTGCATCACTTGTTCACGAAAAGCGATGCGCTTGGATGCATATTCTTCGAGTGACATCAAATCGGCACGGGTGAGAGGTTCCATGTGATGTGCTCCGTTATCTGGGTGAAATCAAATGCCGTAGGCCTTGCGTAGCAGGCTCATCGGATGTTCCGGGCTGCTGCCATCTTTAAGGCCATTGGCGAGGTGATGACCGGCAATCGGACAATCGCTGCCGTAATGATCTGGCTGCGCTTGTTTGATCTTGTTCACCACCGGGCGCGCGATTTTCATCGCCTTGTCAAAGGTTTCGCTCTTCACGCCGTAGGTGCCGTCATGCCCCGAGCAGCGCTCAATCATCTCGACGATGGTGT
Source organism: uncultured Piscirickettsiaceae bacterium (assembly GCA_964654355.1). Classification (GTDB taxonomy): domain Bacteria; phylum Pseudomonadota; class Gammaproteobacteria; genus CAZZIQ01. Next base: position 12,401 of record CAZZIQ010000019.1, on the reverse strand, counting down.
CAGGCACCAGCGAGAGGGCATCTTTGGTTTTCGCACCAAAGTTCTGGACGCGCTGATGGCAGGCTGCGTGGTAGGAAACCTTGCCTAGACTGTTCTTAAAGTCGGTCTTGAGTTGGCCTTCTTTGTTACGCAGCATCAAGTATTCGAATGGGTCAAAGATGGCGTCCGCGACCTTGCGTACGTCTTCGTCTTCCGGGAACAGCAGCGGCAATTCCTGGCGGAACATGAGTGCGCAGGACGGAACCGGTGCGACGATGTCCCAGCCTTCGTTCACTAATTTCACTAGCGCCGGAATGTTCACATCCTTGGCAGCCGCGACCGCGTCGAGATCACCGAGTTCGAGTTTGGGCATGCCGCAGCATTGTTCTTTCTCGGCAATGGTGACCGGAATGCCGTTGTGTTCGAACACCGCGACCAAGTCTTCACCAATGTGCGGCTCGTTGCGGTTGCCATAGCACGTGCTGAACAGCGCAACACGGCCCTTGGTGTTTGCAGTCGGCGCGCCAGTAGCGTGGCTGTTGCGACGATCGGCGAGACGCGAGCGTAGTGGCTTGCTCTCAAAGCGGGGCAGATGCGCATCGGCGTGGATGCCCATCACCTTATCCATGACCTTACGCACGGGTTTCATTTGGTTGACGGTGTTGACTACGCCATTTAAAACCGGAATGCCGGCAATCTTGCCGACGGTATCAGTGCTCGACAGCAGGTTGTTGCGGAAAGACGTGCCTTCTTTTTTAAATTTGACCGCTTTGGCGCGCAGCATCAGATGTGGGAAGTCGAGATTCCACGGATGTGGCGGTACATACGGACACTTGGTCATATAACAAAGATCGCAGAGGTAGCATTGGTCGACGACCTTCCAATAATCCTTCTTGTCCACGCCATCGACTTCCATGGTTGAAGACTCATCAACCAAATCGAACAGCGTGGGGAAGCTGTCACACAGGGACACGCAACGACGGCAGCCGTGGCACAAGTCAAAGACGCGCTCGAGTTCTTCGAACACCTTCTCTTCGTTGTAGAAGTCCGGATTCTTCCAATCAATGTTGTGACGCGTGGGTGCTTCTAGGTTGCCTTCGCGAATACTCATGGATGGGTTCCTGTGCGCATGTTGTTTGGGTGGGGGTACCTGCGGGGTTGCCCCCGCAGGCGATTGAGGGCTCTGTGAGCCCTCGAAGGCTCTGGCCAGAGACCTCGATTAGGCGTTCAGCTCGTCGAGCGCCTTCTGGTAGCGGTTGGCGTGGGAACGCTCCGCCTTGGCCAGGGTTTCAAACCAATCCGCGATTTCGTCGAAACCTTCATTGCGCGCGTCCTTGGCCATACCCGGGTACATATCGGTGTACTCGTGGGTTTCGCCAGCGACTGCGGCCTTGAGGTTGTCTTCGGTCGCACCGATTGGCAGGCCGGTTGCTGGATCACCTGAGGCTTCTAGGTATTCCAGATGACCGTGCGCGTGGCCGGTTTCACCTTCCGCGGTGGAGCGGAACAGCGCAGCTACATCGTTGTAGCCTTCGATGTCTGCCTTGGCTGCGAAATACAGATAGCGGCGGTTGGCCTGGGATTCACCGGCAAATGCATCCTTCAGATGCTGTTCAGTCTTGCTTCCCTTGAGTTCCATGATGTCCTCCGGAGTTCAGGGTGGTTCAACAATTCCGCCTTTGAATAGGGCGGGTCCATTGCCATAGGGCAGGCTGTACAGTACGCACAATTCTTGGACATTTGTAATCGTTTGTCTTGATTTTTCTGATAGGTAGCGTCTATCGTTAAAACATGAATATTCGAGATTTACGGTATTTGGTCGCCGTCGAAGACCTGCGCCATTTCGGTCGCGCTGCCGACAAATGTCATGTCAGCCAGCCCACTTTGAGTGGGCAAATCCGCAAGCTAGAAGAAGAGTTGGGCGTCATCTTGTTCGAGCGCACCAGCCGCAGCGTCGAGATTACCCCGATTGGTGAACGCATTGTGGCGCTGGCGCGCCAGTTGCTCGAGCAGGGCGAGGCGATTGAACAGCTGGCGCGCAGCTTTCGTGATCCGGTTGCAGGTCCCTTGCGTATTGGCGCGATTCATACCCTGAGTCCGTTTTTGGTGCCGTTGATTGTCATGCCTTTGCGTCAAAGGTATCCCAATATGGAGTTGATTTTGCGCGAAGGCACGACCGAGCAATTGGTCGGGATGCTGCGTGATCACGCGTTGGATGCGGTCCTGATTGCGACCAACGAGCTGCGTGAAGATCTGGGGGAAATCCCATTATTCGATGAGCCGTTTTGGCTGGCGCATCCGGCGAATCATCCGCTGTACACCAAAGACGATATTTCGCTGGAAGATCTCTCCCAGCTGGACTTGCTCTTGCTCAGTGAGGAGCACTGTCTGTCCGGGCAAGTGATGTCGGCATGCAACATGCAGCGGCGTCCGGAATCGGGCCCGGTCGCAGATTTTTCCGCTGCAAGTCTCGAAACCCTCGTACAGCTTGTTGGAATGGGCGTGGGGTCGACGTTGGTCCCTGCACTGGCGGTGCATGGCGGGCGTCTTCACGTACAGGGTGTGATCGTGCGCAAGCTCAATTTCGCTCAGGCCGGTCGGCGCGTGCGTTTGGTTCACCGTGCGACCTTCCCCCGCATGCAAGCCTTGGATGCGGTGGCCGAAGTGATTCGTTCCCATCTGCCGAATACGGTGCATATCCTGTCGCAGACCACGCACCCGAGTGTGACGGCTTCCTGATAGACTGCGCATCCAGCAGATTGACCCTCAAATCCTCGATTTCGAGTACGGCATAGGTAGCACGAGCATGCGCGTCAAGATTTGCGGCATGACCCGCGCAGAAGACATTCAGGCCGCGGCACATGCAGGCGCAGATGCCATCGGTTTGGTGTTTTATCCACCGAGTCCACGTGCGGTTTCGACGGCACAGGCGGTGGAGTTGGTCGCCGCAGTGCCGCCGTTTGTGACCAGCGTGGGTTTGTTTGTGAATCCTGCTGCGGAACAGGTTGATGAGGTGTGTAGTGAGTTGGATCTGGATCTGCTGCAGTTCCATGGCGAGGAGAGCGCAGAAGATTGCGCGCTACTGGCAGCGGGGATGCGTTGGATGAAGGCGATTCGCATGCGTCCGGAGATGAATGTTTTGGCGGAAATGCAGTCCTATGCTGCGGCAGGCGCCAGTGGCGTGTTGTTGGATGCCTATCAGCCGGGTGTGCCGGGTGGCACAGGCAGCACCTTTGACTGGTCGCGGGTTCCCAACGAGCGGCCGCTGCCTTTGGTTCTTGCCGGTGGACTGACGCCGGAGAATGTGGGGGCTGCGATCACGGCAGTGCAGCCTTGGGCTGTGGATGTCAGTGGCGGCGTGGAGGCTGCGCCGGGCCTAAAGAGTGCAGATGCGATTCGGCAGTTCGTTTCTGCGGCACGTGGATAGAAATCAACACAAATTTAATCATGAACGCTGATGTGAAATTCCCTTGGCAGAACTTGCCGGACGCGACGGGCCATTTTGGTCCATACGGTGGCATCTTTGCGTCTGAAACGCTGATGAAACCGCTCGAAGAGTTGCGTGAAGCGTACGAACGGTTCATGCAAGACCCTGAGTTTTTGCGCGAGTTGGATGAAGACTTGCGTCATTATGTTGGGCGACCCAGTCCGATGTATCACGCCGAACGCTGGAGTCGTGAACTGGGGGGGGCACAAATTTGGCTCAAGCGTGAAGATTTGAATCACACTGGGGCGCACAAGGTTAACAACACCATTGGTCAGGCCTTGCTGGCAAAGCGTTTGGGCAAGACCCGCATCATTGCGGAAACCGGTGCTGGTCAGCATGGCGTTGCCTCCGCAACCGTGGCTGCCCGTCTCGGTTTGGAATGCATCGTGTACATGGGGTCGGTCGATGTTGCGCGCCAAGCGTTAAATGTGTACCGAATGGAGTTAATGGGCGCCAAGGTGGTTCCGGTTGAGTCTGGTTCCAAGACCCTGAAGGATGCGCTCAACGAAGCGATGCGGGATTGGGTGACCAATGTCGACAACACCTTCTACATCATCGGTACGGTTGCCGGTCCGCATCCGTATCCCGCCATGGTGCGTGATTTCCAATCCATCATCGGTCGTGAAGCGCGTGCGCAAATGATCGATCTAACCGGTCGCTTACCCGATGCGCTGGTCGCCTGTGTGGGTGGTGGCTCCAATGCGATTGGTTTGTTCCATCCTTTCTTGGATGACGAAGGCGTCAAGATCTATGGCGTTGAGGCCGGTGGTGAGGGGATCGAAACCGGCAAGCATGCCGCACCGCTAAGTGCGGGCAAGCCGGGCGTGCTGCATGGCAATCGCACATACATCATGGAAGATGAGAACGGGCAAATCATTGAGACCCATTCGATCTCTGCAGGTCTCGACTATCCGGGTGTAGGTCCTGAGCATTCTTGGTTGAAAGATACCGGACGTGCCAAATACGTTGCGGTCAATGACGATGAAGCGCTGGCGGCATTTCATAAGCTTTGCCGCATTGAAGGCATCCTGCCGGCTTTGGAGACGAGTCATGCTCTGGCCTATGCCGAAAAGCTGGCGAAGACGATGCGCCCAGATCAACACATTGTGGTGAATCTCTCGGGTCGTGGGGATAAAGATATTCATACTGTTGCTTCGCTTGAAGGCAAGTTTGCGAACACAAACTCTGGGGCTGCGGGAGTGCCGCGCGTATGAGTCGAATTGCAACACGCTTTGCTGAACTCAAGGCAAAAGGACGCAAGGCTCTCATTCCATTTGTCACCGCCGGTGATCCGAATCCCGAGGTGACGGTGCCGTTGTTGCATGCGATGGTCGAAGCGGGTGCGGATTTGATTGAAATGGGTGTGCCGTTCTCCGATCCGATGGCGGATGGTCCGGTGATTCAGCGTGCGAGCGAACGTGCCTTGGCGCAAAAGGTTGGCCTGCGCAACGTCTTGGAGATGGTGAAGGCCTTTCGCTCCAACGACAGTGCGACGCCGATTATCCTGATGGGCTACCTCAATCCGATTGAGAATATGGGTTACGCCGCGTTTGCGCAGGCTGCGAATGAGGTCGGTGTTGATGGCGTATTGACTGTGGATATGCCGCCGGAAGAGGGTGCAGTACTTGAAGCGGAGTTGGAAAAGGCGGGCATGGATCCGATTTTCTTGTTGGCGCCGACCAGCACCGATGCGCGCATTGAACGTGTTGCGAAAGCGGCACGTGGTTTTGTGTATTACGTCTCCATTAAAGGCGTGACTGGTGCGCAGGCGCCTGAGCTCAGCGAGGTTGCAGAACGTGTTGCTGCGATTCGTGCCCGTACTGATCTTCCAGTTGGGGTTGGTTTTGGTATCAAGGATGCTGAATCCGCGGCACGCATTGGCGCCCTAGCGGATGCGGTTGTGGTGGGCAGTGCATTGGTGTCGCGCGTTGAGGCCTTACAACAACAGCCGGAAAAGATTGCTCCGGAAGTTGCGAGTTTGTTGCGTGCAATGCGACAAGGACTTGATGCATAGTGCGAAGATCCGAGAGAACAATTCAGCAGGCCGTGAGGATTGAAGTATGAGCTGGTTCGAAAAAATTCTGCCAAAGGTGCGCACAGAAAGCGCGAAGAAGAATGTGCCTGAAGGTCTCTGGAGTAAGTGCCCGCGTTGTGAGGCGGTGCTCTATCGTGCTGAGCTTGAACGCGAACAAGACGTCTGTCCGAAGTGTGATTATCACATGCGTATCGGTGCGCGCCGCCGGCTTGATCTGTTTTTGGATGCGGAAGGGCGCGAAGAAATTGCTGCGGAGATCGGGCCGGTTGATCACCTTAAGTTCAAGGACTTAAAGAAATACAAAGATCGCATTACCCAAGCACAGAAGGCAACGGACGAAAAAGATGCCTTGGTGGTAATGAGTGGCACGGTCCATGGCGTTCCAGTCGTGGCTGCTGCGTTTGAGTTTGGCTTTATGGGGGGCTCGATGGGATCGGTGGTGGGCGAACGTTTCGTGCGCGCGGCCGAGCTGAGTCTTGAAAGGGGTGCGCCGCTGATTTGTTTCTCAGCCAGTGGCGGCGCGCGCATGCAAGAGGCCTTGTTCTCTCTGATGCAAATGGCAAAGACCTCGGCTGCTCTGGCCAATCTCTCTGAAAAAGGCATCCCCTTTGTTTCGGTGCTCACCGATCCAACCATGGGCGGGGTTTCGGCGAGCTTTGCCATGTTAGGTGATCTCAATGTGGCGGAGCCCGAAGCGCTGATTGGGTTTGCCGGTCCGCGTGTGATTGAGCAAACCGTTCGTGAGAAGTTGCCGGAAGGCTTCCAGCGTAGTGAGTTCTTGCTTGAGCACGGCGCAGTGGATTTGATTATTGCGCGCAAAGACATGCGTGCTCGTCTTGCACGCTTATTGGCCATCATGCTGAAGCGTGAGGCGCCGACGATTGGTGCCAGTGCTGTGACCGCTGCAAACGGAAACTAACGCAATGTCGGCCGCCGCTCTTGATGAGTGGTTGCGTCGACTTGAGACGCGAACTCCAGTCGAACAGATTGAGCTAGGCCTTGAGCGGGTTGCCGAGGTCTGGCAGCGTTTGGGTGCGCCTCGTCTAGCGCAACACACGGTTGTGTTTGCGGGCACCAATGGCAAGGGTTCTTGTGTTGCATTGAGTGAAGCCCTTTTGCAGGCGCAAGGCCTGCGTACGGCCGCCTATACCTCGCCCCATCTGCTGCGCTTCACGGAGCGTTTGCGTCTCGCGGGCCAAGAGTCGGAGGCCGAGGATTGGGTTGCAGCGTTTGATGCCGTTGAGGCGGCGCGTCAGCAAACTTCGCTTACTTATTTTGAATTCACTACGCTCGCCGCTTTTATGGTGATGGCGCATCAGAGTCCCTCCTTGGATGTCGTCTTGCTGGAGATTGGTCTCGGCGGTCGGCTGGATGCGGTGAATGTGATCGATGCCGATGCGGTACTGTTGACCAGCATCGATCTCGATCATCAAGACTGGCTGGGTGGTGATCGCGAACAGATCGGGGCGGAGAAGGCCGGTGTGCTGCGCGCTGGTCAGGTTGCGGTGACGGTCGAGGTTGCGCCGCCTGTATCGGTGATTGATCGTGCCGCTGCACTGGGTGTTTCCTTGTCGCAGTTGGATCGTGATTATCAGCGCCGCATTGCGGGTGAGGTCTGGACCTGGCGTGACGTAACACGTAGCGAAGAGCAACTTCCGCTACCCGCATTGCCGGGCGCCTTCCAAGTGGACCATGCTGCGGCTGTACTGACCTTGTTACAGCAGATGAGTGCACGTGGCGATATCCCGGCATTAACCCGCACCGCGATTGAGCAGGGGCTGTGCACGGTTCATCTGGCCGGGCGACGTCAGGTCATTCCGCGTAACGATCAGGGTGGGGTGTGGCTGCTCGATGTGGCCCACAACCCGCATGCGGCTGAAGCCTTGGTCCGCGACCTTGCGGCGAGGTCCGTGAAAACCTGGTGTGTGCTGGGCATGCTCAAAGACAAAGACAACGCCGCTTTTGTGACGGCCTTGCGCCCAGCGATCGAAGCTTGGTTCTTGATTGGTTTGAAGGGTAAGCGTGGGCAGCCTGCCGCGGGACTCGCGATGCGCGCGGGCCTAGACCTCAGCGACGCGTATGAGGACCTGGGTCAGGCGCTCGATGCTGCCGCTGTCTATGCAGCGCCAGAGGATTGCATTTTGATCACCGGGTCGTTTCACACCGTCGCGGCTGCCTTAGCGCAGTTGCAGCCCGCGTCGTAAACCTTGCTCTGCTACACTCCTGCGCCATGGAAAAATCAGCTTTACGTCAGCGTTTGATCGGGGCCGCCGTGTTGATTGCGGCGGGCGTAATTTTCATTCCGTGGCTGCTCGACGACGAACAGGCGCGCACTCGCTTGTCGGATTCCGTGATTCCGATGCAACCGGATTTGCAGATTCAGGTGATCGAGTTCAATCCCAGTGTGCGTGGCACCTTGCCAACGCCGCGCCTACCGCGTGAGTTGCCGCCAGAGATTGCAGAAGTGAAGGCCCCGCCGCCCGAGCCGAAAGCGCAAGCGCCGGTGAGCGTACAAACCAAGCCGGCGGAGAGCGAACCGAAACCGGCCATCGCTCCAAAGCCTGCGGTTCCTTTGCTAACGGATAGCAGTGAGGTGAAGGGCTGGGTGGTGCAAGTGGCCAGCTTCACCGAAGGTCGGGTCGAGCGCGCGAGCAATCTCTTGGATGCTTTGAAGAAGAAAGGTTATCGTGCTGTTGCAGAGAAAGTGGAAGTGAAAGGTACGACCTACTACCGCATTAGTGTGATGGGTTTGGCGAATGAGTCGATTGCTAATCGTGCCAGTAAGGCGATTGACGCAGCATTCAAGGCCGAACGCATCGAGAGCCAAGTCAAACAGCGTTAGAGCGATTCTGTGGAAGACCTGCAGCACTGGCTGGGTGCCGGCGGTCAGTTTGCGCAACAGCTGCCGGGGTTTGCGCCACGCGCATCACAGTTGGCGATGGCGCAAGCGGTCGCTGATGTCATTGCTCAAGGCGGTACTTTAATTGCGGAGGCCGGTACGGGGACAGGTAAAACCTATGCCTATCTCGTTCCAGCTTTGATGCAGTCTGGCCGTGTGCTGATTTCAACAGCAACGCGCAACCTCCAAGATCAGTTGTTCCAGCGCGACTTGCCCATGGTGCGCAAGCAACTCAACTCTTCCGCACACATCGCTCTGCTCAAGGGCCGTTCCAACTACCTCTGTCGTTATCGTTTAGAAGAGGCGCGCGAGGAAACCTTCCGCAATCGCGATGATGCTGCGTTGTTTGCCAAGATCAGCGACTGGGCACAGCAAACCAAGAGTGGTGATTTGGCGGAGTTGGCCGATCTTGCGGAAGACAGCGTGCTGTGGCCGCGCGTCACTTCCAGTAATGACAACTGTCTCGGCAACGAATGTGCAGACTGGGATGCTTGTTGGTTAGTGGAGGCGCGTCGCCAAGCGCAAGAAGCCGATGTTGTGGTGATTAATCATCATTTGTTCTTTGCTGATTTGGTTCTGAAAGACGAAGGCTTTGGCGAGTTGTTGCCGGGTGCCGATGTTGTCATTCTTGATGAGGCGCATACGCTTCCAGATATTGCGACCAATTTCTTTGGTGAGCGCATCAGTGCGCGTCAGCTGCAAGATCTCGCCCGTGATGTGCGCTTGGAGCGCGCGCGCGATGCTGCCGATATGCAAGAGTTAGATCTGCGTGCTGAAAAGCTTGAGCACGCGGTGTATGACTTGCGGATTGCATTAGGCAAGCAAGAGGGACGCAAGCCTTGGCAGCAGTTACTCGATTCGGGTGTAGATTGGGAAACACCGTGGCAGGGTGTGCAGGATGCGCTTGAAGTGCTGAAGCCATTATTACAAGAAGCCAGTCAGCGTGGCCGTGGTCTTGAACGTTGTCTTGAACGCTGTATGGAGTTGGCGCAGCGCGCGCAGCGTTTCCGCAGCGATGTGCCACTCGATCAAGTGCAATGGTTGGAATTGTGGCAACGTGGTTGGGTGGTGCATCGCAGCCCTTTGCAGGTGCGCGATGCCATGGAAGCTGGGCGTGCGGGGCATGGCAAGGCGTGGGTGCTAACCTCAGCAACGCTTGCGACTGGACAAAACTTTGAGCCGTTCCAGCACGCATTGGGTCTGGAAGATGCGAAGACTGAGCGTTGGGAGAGTCCGTTCGACTACACCACGCAATCGCTTCTGTATCACCCATCAGGCATGCCGGAGCCACGTGTACCACGCTATGAAGAGGCCCTATTGGAGCGTGCCTTACCTGTATTACAAGCCAGCAAGGGTCGTGCGTTTTTGTTGTTTACCAGTCATCGCGCGTTGCGCCGTGTCGCGGAATTGTTACCGGAGCAATGGGAAGGGCCATTGTTTATTCAGGGTGATGCGCCACGGCATGTGTTGGTCGAGCAGTTCCGTGAATCGGGCAATGGGATTCTGTTAGGAACCTCTAGTTTTTGGGAAGGCGTGGATGTGCGCGGCGAAGCCTTGTCGGTGGTGATGATTGATCGCTTACCGTTTGCAGTGCCAGACGATCCGATTTTGGAGGCGCGCATGCGTCAGGTGCGTGAGAGTGGTGGCAATCCGTTTATGCAATTGCAGTTGCCACAAGCTGTTCTGGCTTTACGCCAAGGCGCAGGTCGTTTGATTCGAGATGTCGCCGATCGTGGCGTTTTGGTGATCTTTGATCCACGCATTCGCGGCAAGAATTACAGCAAGGTCTTTGTCGATAGCCTGCCGCCGATGCCGCGTACCCTCGATTTTGCGGATGTTCAGCATTTTTTCGGTGAGAATGTGTCGGCATGAAAATTCTTGCCATTGATACTGCGACGGAAGGCTGCTCGGTTGCCTTGTTGCAAGATGTAGAAGTGATTGAGCGCTTTGAGGTCACGCCGCGCGGGCACGCCGATCATGTGCTGGATATGGCGCGCGAGGTATTGGCAGAAGGCCAGCTCACGCTCGGGCAGCTCGACGCGATTGCGTTCGATCGTGGGCCAGGCAGTTTTACCGGCGTACGAATTGGTTGCAGTGTTGCTCAGGGTTTTGGCTTTGCGATGGACCTACCGCTGCTGGGCATTTCTTCGTTACAAGCACTTGCTGCCGCTGCACTGCGTGAGCATGCCGAGATCGACTATGTCTGCGCCATGATTGATGCACGTATGCATGAGATTTACGCAGGTTGCTACGCGCGTGGTGGAAACCTTCCACGATTGCTTGGTGATGAGGGGGTGTTGCCGGCCCATAAATTGATCCTCCCGAATGCCGAACAAAGTTGGCTTGCCACAGGAACGGGCTGGTCCGCCTATCGCAGTGCGTTCACCAAGGATCTCAGTGCGCAAGTGGTTTTCGGCGAGGGTACAGCGCTGCCGCATGCAGCGGAGGTTGCGCAATTGGCCGTATCTGCATTCAACGCAGGCGAAGCCATTACCGCTGAATTGGCGCACCCAACCTATTTGCGCGATCGCGTTACGAGCTGAGCAGTTCGTTCAGAACGGCATGGTAGATCGCATGCAGTTCATCGAGTTGGGCGACATCAATGTGTTCGTTGACTTGATGAATGCTGGCATTGATTGGTCCGAGTTCGAGAACCTGTGCACCGGTCGGGGCGATGAAGCGTCCATCCGATGTGCCGCCTGAGGTCGAAAGTTGCGTATCTCTCCCCGTCACGTTCTGTATGGCAATGCGTGCGGCGTCCACGAGTGCGCCGGCGGGCGTTAAGAATGGATTGCCCGAGAGATTCCACTCGACTGCATCCTGAATGCCGTGACGCGTAAAGATCTCTTCGACGCGTGCGCGCAAACCCTCAGCGGTCTGTTCCGTCGAAAAGCGGAAGTTGAACCACACATCCACGGTACCCGGAATCACATTGGTCGCTCCGGTGCCAGCGTTCAGGTTTGAGACCTGAAAGGTGGTGGGCGGGAAGTGGGCATTGCCCTGATCCCACTCGATCGTGGCGAGCTCTGCCAGCGCTGGCGCCAGCACATGGATCGGATTGATGGCTTTGTGTGGGTAGGCAACATGGCCTTGTCGGCCGCGTACAACGAGACGGCCATTAAGTGAGCCACGGCGGCCATTCTTCACGATGTCACCAACATGGTTTTCCGCTGTAGGTTCGCCAACCAAACAGTAGTCAATCTTTTCGCCACGTGCTTCCAGTTGTTCGATCACATGCACGGTGCCGTGCGTTGCCGGGCCTTCTTCATCGCTGGTTAGCAAGAAGGCAATCGAGCCGGCATGCGCAGCATGGGTTGCTACGAAGGCTTCACAAGCGGTGACCATCGCAGCGATGGAAGACTTCATATCGGCTGCGCCCCGACCATAGAGTTGGCCATTGCGGACTTCTGGATGAAAGGGGTCGCTGGACCACGCTTCGCGGGGGCCGGGCGGCACCACATCGGTATGCCCAGCAAAGCAAAATACGGGCGCCTGTGTGCCGCGGCGTGCCCATAGATTCGCCACGCCACCGGCATCCATGCGTTCGCAGGTAAAGCCAATCGCGCTCAGGCGTTCCATGATGTGATCGAGGCAGCCGGCATCTTCTGGGGTAACCGAAGGACGGGCGATCAGGTTCTTTGCGAGCGCGAGGGTTGTTGAAGTCGTCATGCGTGCAATTCTGCCTCATATCGTTCGAGATCGACGCCGACGAGGATGTTTTTTCCTTGCTCAATGACGGGGCGCTTGATTAGCGTCGGGTTTTCCAGCATCAAGTCGATGGCGCGCGCTTCGGTCAGATCGGCCCGATCGGCTTCCGGCAGTTGCCGCCAGCTGGTGCCTCGGCGGTTCAATAGTGCTTCCCAGCCGATCGCTTTGACCCAGCGTTGTAGTGTTTTGCGCTCGAGGCCATCTTTACGGAAATCATGAAACTGGTACGTCAGCTCGGCGTTTTCGAGCCATTTTCGGGCTTTGCGTACGCTATCGCAGTTGGGGATGCCGTA
>CAZZIQ010000018.1:0-20308 GCA_964654355.1 uncultured Piscirickettsiaceae bacterium | reverse complement strand
CTCGCCAAACGCGCAGGCGCGGCCGAACTGCCCGCCCCATTCAAAGCGCTGATGCGACTCACGGCCAAGGTCATGACCCGCACGGCCTACCGAATTTAGGCGCGCATTCACGCTAAAAATCAGGCGCTTAGATCACCCCATTCCCCCCTTTCCACGGCTTCGGTATGATGGCGCGCTTTGCCGCTGCGCCCTACGCGCCGATCGCGGCCGAATTCTCACCCTTTTTTAGGAGTAGCTGATGTCCCGCAAGCATCCAGTCATTGCCATCACGGGTTCCTCTGGCGCTGGTACGACCACCGTCAAGCGCGCGTTTGAACACATCTTCACACGCGAGAAGATCTCTGCGCTGGTCGTCGAAGGCGACAGCTTCCACCGCTACGACCGTGCAGCGATGAAGGAAGAGATGGCCAAGCAAGAAGCGGCCGGTAATCGCTATTTCAGCCACTTTGGTCCAAACGCCAACCTGCTTGATCGCCTCGCTGAAGTGTTTCAGTCCTACGGCGACAGCGGTCGCTGCCAGCGTCGTTATTACCTGCACAGCGGCCCCGAAGCCGAAGAGCACAACGCGCGCCTCGGCACCGATTTGAATCCAGGTCAGTTCACGCCGTGGGAAGATGTTGGTGAGAACACCGACTTGCTGTTCTATGAAGGCCTGCATGGCTTGGCGGTCAGTGATGATGCGGACGTTGCATCCCATGTCGATCTCGGGATCGGTGTGGTGCCAAACGTAAACCTCGAGTGGATTCAGAAGATCCATCGCGATAACGCCGAGCGTGGCTATTCCGCAGAGGAGATTGTGGACACCATCCTGCGTCGTATGCCGGATTATGTGAAGCACATCACCCCGCAGTTCTCACGCACGGACATCAACTTCCAGCGTGTCGCCACTGTGGACACCTCCAACCCGTTCATTGCACGCGACATTCCGACACCGGATGAAAGTTTTGTGGTGATTCGTTTCCGTGACCCGAAGAAGTTTGATGTGGACTTTAGCCATCTCCGCAACATGCTCGAGGGGTCCTTTATGTCGCGACGCAACACAATCGTCGTACCCGGCGGCAAGATGGGTATGGCGATGGAAGTGATTCTTGCCCCGATCATCGAGGACATGATGGACAAAGCGCGCGCCGCCGCGAATTGATCCTCACTTGGATGAAACCTAAAAAGGGCCGCAAGGCCCTTTTTTTATTGGCTATACATCCAGGATGGATTCAGCGTCATTGCGAGAAGCGAAACAAGCCTTCAGCCGCGAGCGCAGCATGGCGGGACGAAGCAATCCACAAAACAAGATGGACTGCCACGTCGTCCTACGGACTCCTCGCAGTGACGCATTACCGCTCACAAGAGCAACGCCAACCCCACTGCAACCGTGACCACCTCATAGCCACGCTTGATCCAGACACTGCCTTTGGCAATCGCAAAATGCGCACCCAAATAACCGCCGATCAACGAACCGACAATGAGCGGCGGAATCCAATCCCAACGAATCTCGCCCAAAAGACCGAGGGTCAGCGCACCGCTGCCATTCCAAAACAATCCCACTAAAACCAAGGTGTATGCGACCGCTTGTTTGTAATCCAAGCCAAACCAACGCACCAACCACAAGGTCACAAACAGCCCCGTACCCGAGGTGAGTGAACCGTTGAGCACACCGATCGCGAAGAGCACTACGGCTCCCAGCAGCAATCCCCATCCCGACTGATTGCGCAATGCTGCATGCAGACCGAGATCTTTCTTAAGGAAGGAATAGAGGCCAAGACTGAGGGTGAGCAGCCCCAGCGCAATCTCCGCAACTCGATCGGGGATGTTGAGAATCAGGCTCGCGCCGAGTACCACACCAGGAAGTCCGGCCACGAGTAACAAAACAACGAAGCGGGCCTCGAGGTGCTTCTCGCGCAGGTGGCGTACGGTTGCGCCCAAACCCAGCGCGACACTCGCAACCTTGTGGGTCGCCAGCGCGATGGGAAAAGGCAACCCGAGAAACAACAGTGCAGGTAGCTGCACCAGACCGGCGCCACCGCCGGCGAATGCAGAGAAGAGATTCGCGACCAGCGCGATCAGAAATAGAAGGATTTGTTCAATCACTCTTTAATCCGTCATCGCGAGGACCGAAGGTCCGTGGCGATCCATAAACTGCAATGGATTGCTTCGTCGCGAAGCGCCTCGCAATGACGTTATTCGATGCTTTGAATTTACGACAACAAAGCCGCTTCGAGTCGCGGCCAATGTGCAAGCCAGTCGCGCGTTGGGCGTTCTTCAAAGTTACTGCGCAGATAGCGATGCATGCGCCCTTCAATCACAGTCAACAAGATCTCGGCGAGTGCACCCGCATCGCGCGTGCGATCGAGCTGATCGGCAGCCTGCCCTTCACGAATCACTTGTTTAAGTTGCGCCTCCACCCGACGGAAGAACTGCGCCACGCGCTCAAGCAGGCGTTCGTTTTCACCGACCAAGGCATCCCCCATGAGGATGCGCGTCATGCCTGGGTTGCGCTCAGAGAAGCCCAGCAGCAATTCCAGAATGCGCGCAACACGCACCCGCATGTCTTTTTCGTTTTCGAGAATACGATTGCTCAGCCCAAAAATGCTGTCTTCGATAAACCCGAGCAGGGCTTCAAACATCTGTGCCTTGCTGGCGAAGTGGCGATAGAGCGCAGCCTCTGAAACACCGAGCTCTTTAGCCAGCGCTGCGGTGGTGATGCGCTGGCCCGGCGAGTTCTCGAGCATGCGCGCCAAGACTTCCAGCATCTGCTGGCGACGTTGTCCGCGCGGTGCGCGCTCGGCCATTAGGCTTTGCCTCCCGCGGCATCGCTGGTAATCAACGTACCCACACCCTTGTCGGTAAAGATTTCCAACATCACCGCATGCTCAACGCGGCCATCAATAATGTGCGCACTGTGTACGCCGTTTTCGACGGCATCCAGCGCAGTCTGAATCTTCGGCAACATACCGCCATGGATCGTGCCATCCGCGATCAAACCGAGCACCTGCTTGCGCGTGACGCCCGTGACTAGATTGCCTTGCTGGTCGAGTAGGCCCGGCGTGTTGGTGAGCAACATCAACTTCTCCGCGCCGAGCGCTTCCGCGACCTTGCCGGCAACCAGATCAGCATTGATGTTGTAGGAGGCACCATCTGCGCCGACACCGATCGGCGCGATCACTGGAATGAAATCACCGCTGTCGAGCATCTCGACCACGGCGGTATTGATCTTCTCGACCTCGCCAACATGGCCCAAGTCGATGATCTCGGGGGCATTCAGCTCTGGATGTTCCGCCGTCGATTCACGCGTCATGTGCAATTTGCGCGCACGAATCAGGCCGCCATCTTTACCGGTGAGGCCGACCGCGTTGCCGCCATGCGAGTGAATCAGATTGACGATTTCTTTGTTAACCAAACCGCCCAACACCATCTCGACCACATCCATGGTTTCACGGTCGGTAACGCGCATGCCACCAATGAAGGTGCTTTCTTTACCGATGCGCTTTAACAGATCGCCGATCTGCGGACCGCCGCCATGCACCACCACGGGATTAATCCCGACCAGCTTGAGTAGCACGATGTCACGCGCGAAGCCCGCCTTCAGGCGATCCTCGGTCATGGCGTTGCCGCCGTACTTCACCACCACGGTCTTGCCGCGGAAGCGCTGGATATACGGCAGGGCTTCGGAAAGGACTTCCGCGACTTGCAGCGCGTCGTCACGATTGAGGGCGGGTGTGCTCATGCGGGTTCGATGAATTTCTTGTTGAACGCAATTCGGCCAGACAGGTTAGCGCTTACTTCGGAAAAACGCTATCTCAATGAATAGCGATACTGCTGGCTGCGGGTAATTGCCCTCGCCGCACGCTCGAGTACATCCCTGTAACGCTCCATTGCGGCCATCCATGGCCGCAAAGGGCGGCGAGCCCAAATTCCCCACACCCAGTCCGGAAGCGAGTGTCTGGTAAAGCATTTTGCGACCGTCTGCGGACAGGACGTCCGCAGTCGAGCGATCCATGGACGGACTTGAGCGCGTCGCAAAAGGCTTTGCCAGGCGATCGCTGGAGAGACTCAACGACCAAGAGAGGATCAGAACGGCAATTCCAGCAGCGGATCGACCCGCCGCAGCTGCTCGCGGAACACGGCTTGCACCTGCCCAAGCGCCTCAACGCTCTCCGCCTCGAAGCGGAACACCAAAACCGGCGTGGTATTAGACGGACGCACCAAACCCCAACCATGTGCCCAATCGACGCGCAACCCATCAATCGTGACTACCGACCCATCCGCAAACTCGGCCACCTCACGCAGCGACTGCATGAAGGTGTAGTGTGCGCCTTCGGCAAAAGAGAGGTTGATCTCAGGCGTATTCACGGTATCGGGCAAGGCCGCAAAGATTTCGGCCGGTGTCTGCGTCTCTTTGGCCAGAATCTCAAGCAAGCGCGCACCGGTATAAAGCCCATCATCAAAGCCATACCAACGTTCTTTGAAGAAGATATGGCCGCTCATCTCGCCTGCGAGCAAAGCGTTTGGCGTTTCCTTGAGCTTCTTTTTGATGAAGGAATGGCCGGTGCGCCACATGGTCGGCTGACCACCCGCCTCGGCGATCACATCGGCGAGATTGCGCGTGCACTTGACGTCATAAACGATTTCCGCGCCCGGATTGCGCGCCAGAATGTCGCGCGCGAACAGCATCATTTGCCGATCGGGGAAGATCACCGCAGCGCTAGCATCCACCACGCCCAGACGATCACCATCCCCATCGAAGGCCAAACCAATCTCGGCGCCGGTTCGTTGCATCGCCGCCTTGAGGTCTTCGAGGTTTTCCGGCTTGCTCGGATCGGGATGATGGTTGGGGAAGGTGCCATCCACGTCGCAGTAGAGACAATCCAACACCTCACAGCCCAGCGCCTGAAACAAACGCTGCGCCACAATCCCCGCAATTCCATTGCCACAATCGAGCACCACACGCATCGGCCGCGCCAACTTCACATCGCCAACAATCCGTTCAACATAAGCATCCAACACATCCTGGGTTTCGATCGTCCCGGCTTGCGTTGGTGTTTGCAGATCTTGTTCTTGAATACGACGCAATAAGTCGGTGATCGCTTCAGCGGACAGGGTTTCGCCACCCGCCACCATCTTGAGTCCGTTGTAATCCGGTGGGTTATGACTGCCGGTGACTGCCACGCAGGAATCTGCGTTCAAGGCCTGCATCGCAAAATACACCACAGGCGTGGGCACTGCGCCGACATCGAACACCTGCATGCCACTCGCGGTCAGTCCTCGCATCAATGCCGCCTGCAGCATCGGTCCGGACAGACGCCCATCCCGACCCACCACGATGCGCTGCGAACCTCGCGCATGGCATTCACTGCCAAGCGCGCGGCCAATCTGCTCCACGGCCTCTTCGGTTAACTGCGTGCCCACCACGCCGCGGATGTCATACGCACGAAAGATTGCGGGATCGATGTGCATACTTAACTCCGTCCGGTGGAGCCAAAGCCACCGGCACCGCGCTCGCTTTCGCTGAATTCGTCAACCACCTCAAATGCCGCTTGAATCACCGGCACAAACACCAGCTGTGCGATGCGCTCACCCGGCTCAATCGCGAAGGTTTCCTTGCCGCGATTCCATACCGAAACAAATAACTGCCCTTGATAATCCGAATCGATCAGGCCCACCAAGTTACCCAACACGATGCCGTGCTTATGCCCTAGGCCGGAGCGCGGCAGGATGACCGAAGCGAGGTTGGGGTCCTGCATGTGAATCGCAATCCCGGTCGGCACTAATGTGGTCTCACCCGGCTCCAGCTTTACCACTTGGTCGAGGCATGCGCGCAAGTCCATGCCGGCCGCGCCCGGCGTTGCGTACGCAGGCACAGGCCAAGTCGAGCCAATACGCGCATCCAAAATCTTCAGCTGTACGGGGGAACGATTCATGCAGTGGTTTCCAGGTGTTGTTTCATGTTCTTTGTGTAATGCATTGCGATGCGCTGGATGAGTTGACGCGCCAGTTCGGTTTTGGGTGCATTGGGAAGCTCTTCCTGTCCCTGCGCAGAAAACAGCGTCAGTGCATTGTCTTCCGCCTCAAAACCAACACAATCACTCACGTGATTCGCAGCGATCATCTGCACACGCTTGTCATGTAGCTTGGCTTGTGCGTACCCAGCAAGATTCTCGGTTTCTGCAGCGAAGCCCACGCTAAACGGCGCATTCGGTAAGGCTGTAATCGCGGCAAGGATGTCAGGGTTACGCACCAACTCGAGCGATACAGGCTCAGTGCTGCCTTTCTTGATCTTATTCGCTGCAAGGTTGGCGGGCCGAAAATCTGCAACTGCAGCAACCGCTATGAAGATGTCAGCGTCAGCTGCGCGTGCCATGCATGCGGCATGCATGTCTTGTGCAGTTTTAACACGCACCACCGCATGCATCCCCGCAGGATCGGACAAGGCCACTGGGCCGGTCACGAGCGTGACCTCAGCGCCCGCTTCCGCTGCCGCCGCCGCCACGGCATGCCCCATCCGGCCGGAACTGCGATTGCCCAGATAACGCACAGGATCCAAGGGCTCATGGGTCGGTCCTGAGGTCACCAGCACACGTAGGCCCTGCAAGTCGCCAGGCGCGAGCCAGCGCTGCATGCGTTGCGCAAGCTCGGCTGGCTCTAGCATCCGTCCCGGGCCGACTTCGCCACAGGCCTGCAGGCCTTCATCAGGACCCCACAGTTGCGCGCCACGCCGTTGCACGGTCCGCATGTTGGCCGCGGTTGCGGCATGTGCCCACATCGCGCGATTCATTGCCGGTGCCAGCGCAAGCGGCGCTTCACTGGCCAAACACACGGCGGCGAGCAAATCATCGGCCTGACCATGGGCCAAACGCGCG
Source organism: uncultured Piscirickettsiaceae bacterium (assembly GCA_964654355.1). GTDB lineage: Bacteria > Pseudomonadota > Gammaproteobacteria > CAZZIQ01. Next base: position 13,454 of record CAZZIQ010000018.1, on the reverse strand, counting down.
ATGACATCCGCCGAGGCGGGTGCGATGAGAATGCGCTCGGCCCAGCGCGCCAATTCAATGTGGCCCATCGCCGCTTCGGCATTGGGATCCAGCAAATCGCTGTGCACAGGTTTGCCAGACAAGGCCTGAAAGGTCAGCGGACGCACAAACTCCATGGCCGCACGCGTCATCACCACCCGCACGTCATGCCCCGCCTGTTGCAGTAGGCGCAACAACTCCGCCGCTTTGTAGGCAGCAATCCCACCCGTTACGCCCAGCAGGATCCGGCGCGGTGCAGCAAGCGGCGAAGAAGGTGAAGCGACTGGTTTCATCAGCATTTCAATGCATTCATGAGTGTTTTAACTCGTTGGCAGGCGCCAAACGACGTGCCATTGTAGCCGCGATGAGCATCCGAGATTGGCCCGAACAGGAACGTCCGCGCGAGCGCGTGCTGAAGCATGGCGCGGGGGCACTCTCAGATGCTGAACTGCTGGCAATCTTTCTCCGCACCGGCAGCCGTGGGCGATCGGCCGTAGATCTGGCACGTGACTTGTTGCAGCGTTTTGGCAGTCTCGGCGCACTGCTCAGCGCCTCACACGCCGACTTCACCGCTGCACCCGGCTTAGGCGCTGCCAAATACGTCCAGTTGCAAGCTGTATTGGAGCTCGCACGCCGACATTACGCCGCTGGGCTGCACGAACCCGATGCCTTCAACCATCCCGAGCTGGCGCGTCGCTTCATACAAGCCACGTTGAGCACACGCCAGCGTGAGGGCATGCTGTGCTTGTTCTTGAACAACCGCCACACCCTGATCAAGGATGAATTGTTGTTTGAAGGAACGATTGATCAAACCACGGTACATCCGCGCGAGATCGTGAAACGCGCATTGGCGTTGAATGCCGCAGCGGTGATCCTTGCGCACAACCATCCATCGGGCCACACCGAGCCTAGCCAAGCCGACCGGGCGATCACTGCACGCATCCGCGAGGCCTTGGCGTTGGTAGACATCCGCCTGCTCGATCATTTCGTCGTAGGCACAGGGGAACCCCTCTCACTCGCCGAGCGCGGATGGCTTTGAGCACAACTTGTGCCCAGAATGCTGCCATGCGCCCACAGTCCGGCTTCACATTGATTGAACTGTTACTCACGCTGAGCGTGCTCGCCATACTGACAGGACTGGCGATCGCGAGCTGGCAAGGTGCCTTGACGCGCACCCACATCGCCGTACAGATGAATGCGCTGGTCGGAAGCCTGCAACGCGCGCGCGTTGAAGCAGTTCAAGGCGGAAAAACGTTCGTGATCTGCAAGAGTGCAGACGGCGTGCAATGCGGCGCAGACCAATGGGAGGATGGTTGGCTGGTGTTTGGCGATACCGACAACGATCATCGCGTCGATGCCGGCGAAGCCATTGTGAATGTGCAACCGGCTCTGCCGAACAGCTACACCCTCCGCAGCACGTATCATTTCACCAACCGCGTAAAGTATTACGAGACCGGTGACTCCAATACCGCCGGACGCTTTGTGCTCTGCCACAACGACACGCTGGTTGGATCTGAGGTGATTTTTATCAATTTCACGGGGCGTGTACGGCGCGGCGAGGACAACAATGAAAACGGCATTCCAGAAGACAGCGATGGCATCGACATCACCAGCTGTACTCCGTAAGTCGCTACTCGGCTTCACTCTGATTGAACTGCTGATCGTTGTCGCCATTGTCGGCATTCTTGCCGCCATTGCCGTACCGTCCTACCAAACGCAGGTGCGCGAAGCACGCCGCAGTGATGCACAAACGGCGCTCACCCGTTTTGCCCTCGCGGTTGAGCGCTATGCCGTTGCCCAAGGCAGTTATCTTGGTGCAACGACTGCGGTTTATAGCACCACTTCCGTCGATGGCTATTACACGCTCAGTATTAGTAACGTGACTGCATCGACCTATACGCTCACCGCATCTGCAACCGGAACCCAAGCTGCAGACACGAGCTGCTTGAGCCTGACGCTCGATCAAGCTGGAAACAAACTACCCACAGCCTGTTGGTAGCCGCAGAACGGCTCAACTCAATCGAATCAAGCGCGCAACAAGCGCGGCACGGGGAACACCACATCCTCGCGCACGCCTGCCAGTTCTTCGATCTGCCCTACGCCCAACTCTTGCAAGCGCGCAATCACGCCTTGCACCAACACTTCGGGCGCAGAAGCACCCGCACTGACTCCAATCGTTGTCCGTCCGACAATCCATTGCGGATCAATCGCAGACGCATCATCCACCAAATAGGCGGGCACCCCATTGCGCTCGGCCACTTCACGCAAGCGATTGGAATTCGAGCTATTCGCTGACCCCACCACCAATACACAGTCGGCCTGTGCACTGAGTTCGCGCACTGCGTTCTGTCGATTTTGGGTGGCATAACAAATGTCATCACGGCGTGGTCCCTGGACCGCTGGGAAGCAGCGTTGCAGGGCCTCGACCAATGCTTGTGTATCGTCCAGCGAGAGCGTGGTCTGGGTTACAAAACTCAGACTTGCTGGATCACGAATCGGTAACGCCTCGATATCGGCTAGCGTTTCAACCAGATGAATATCTTCAGCACGTCCGCCATGACGCAGCGCCTCACTGGCATATTGGCCCATCGTGCCTTCCACCTCAGGGTGGCCCGCATGACCAATCAGCACCACTTCTTGTCCAGCGCGGGCATGCCGCATGACTTCTAGATGTACCTTGGTTACGAGAGGACAGGTCGCATCAAACACCTGCAACCCACGGACCTCTGCCGCATCTTGCACGCTACGCGGCACACCATGGGCACTAAAAATCACCCGCGCATCATCGGGCACTTCGTCCAGTGATTCGACGAAAATCGCACCTCGCGCGCGCAGGTCTTCCACTACGTAGCGGTTATGTACGACCTCATGCCGCACATAGACAGGCGCACCAAACTGCTCGAGCGTACGCTCAACAATCTCAATCGCGCGATCCACGCCTGCGCAAAAACCGCGCGGGTTGGCCAATAGAAGTTTCATCACCACCTGTTCAGTCCCTGCTTATGGTGTGCCCACACTGAGCACCTCCACTGCAAAGTGCAGCGGCTTACCTGCGAGCGGATGATTGAAATCAACGTGGACTAAGCCCTGATCAATCTCGAGGATGGTGCCGGGTACTTCCTGCTCCGCGGGCGTGGTGAAGCCAATCACCAAACCCGGACGCAACTCCAACTCGCTCGGAAACGCATCCACTTCCAAAACATGCACGTTATCTTCATCCGGCAGACCAAAGGCCTCGCCCGGCTCCAGGTCAAACGCGGTTGAGGTGCCCGCATGTAAACCCATTAACTTTTGCTCCAAGCCCGCCTCGAGTGTGCCGTCACCGATCACGTAATGCAGCGGCTCCTCGGGCGTGGCCGCATCTACCACGGTGCCATCCTGCAGTGACAGTGAAAACACCAGCGTGACTGGCTCACCCGGCGCGATGCGCACATCACTCTTCATTGTTGCTGCCATGCTTGGTCGACCTCGTTTCGGTGAATTCCCGCTATGATGGACGCATGCGCTCGCCCTTCTCGACTGATTCGCACGCCGTTACAGCGGCCTCTGCGCGCCCACGCTTTCGCTGGAAAGGCGTCGATGGTAGCGGTTCCCCTCGGCAGGGGGAAATCCGCGCACGTAACCATGCCCATGCTGAGGCTTTGCTGCGTCACCAAGGCATCCACAACCCACGCGTCGCACGCGACTGGACGATTCTGAGCCAACAGCGCACACCACATCTGCGGCGCGCCATTGCCGCCCAACTCCTGCGGCAACTGGGCAGCCTGTTACAAGCCGGCATCCCCATTCTGCAAGCGCTTGAACGCGTAGAAGAAGGCCTGATTCGCCCGGAAGAACGCGCGCTGGTCAAACGTGTACATGATCAGGTGGAGGCAGGCCAACCGTTGTCGCAGGCCTGCAGTCTTTTTCCTAAGGCGTTCCCAACCTTAGTCCTCGAACTGCTTCGTGCCGGCGAAACCTCAGGGCGACTCGATCAGGTGTTGCTACGCGCCGCGAGCCATCTTGAAGATCAATTGGCCTTGCAGCGGAAGCTACGCAACGCCGCACTGTACCCCAGCATTGTTTTTCTGGTGGCCATGGCTGTGTCCGTGTTGCTGTTGACCTATGTGGTTCCACAATTCGCAGAACTGTTTCAAAGCCAAGGGCTGCATCTTCCTGCGCTAACCGCCGGCGTCGTTGCGACCTCGGTCTTCCTACAAAACTTCGGGGCATGGCTGTTGATCGCGCTCTTGGGCATGGCCGCACTTACATGGCGTAGCCGCGAGGCATGGCTGCCGCGCATAAAACCCAAGCTCGACCCGCTATGGCTGCGCCTACCGGTGCTAGGACCGATCGTGCGTACTGCACAGGTCGCACGCTTTGCACGCACCTTGGAAACCCTACTACAGGCTGGGGTGCCGATCCTCACCGCACTGCAACGCAGCAGCCAAGTTCTAACCAGTCAGCCTTATCAGGCAGCCGTGGCACATCTACGCACCCGCGTCGAACAAGGCCAGGCGCTTGCTGTCGGCCTGCAGCAAAATGCATTGTTCCCGAGCCTTGTCGTGCAATTTGTGAAAACCGGCGAAGAGAGCGGACAACTCACTGTCCTGCTCGCACGCCTGGCCGACACGTATGAAGCCGAGTTGCGCCAACAATTAGATCGCTTCACTACGCTCGCTGAACCAATTCTGATCCTACTCATTAGTACCATCGTGGGCATTTTGGTGATTGCCATGTATTTACCGATCTTCCAAATGGGGCAGGCGTTCTGATGGACGCTTTACTGCAAACTTTGGTAACCACACAACTGTGGCTGCCTTTTGTTTTTGTGTTCGGACTCATGATCGGTAGCTTCCTCAATGTGGTTCACCTGCGCATGCCCGCCTGGCTGATCGCCGACTGGCGTTCGCAGTGCCAGAGCCTCCTCAACGAGGAGGCCCCGCACACTGCGCACACCACAAAAAGTTTATGGACACCAGGATCGCATTGCCCCGCATGCGGCCATGCATTACGTGCTTGGGAAAACATTCCGCTGCTTTCTTGGATGCTGTTGCGCGGACGCTGTCGTGCTTGCAAAGCGGCCATCTCGCTGCGCTATCCTCTGGTTGAACTCAGCACAGCACTGCTGAGCCTACTCACGGCGCTGCAGCTTGGCGCGAGTATCGAAACCCTCTGGGTGTTGCTGGCGCTATGGTTGCTGATTGCGATGGCGGGAATTGATGCCGAACATCAGTTACTTCCCGATCTTTTGGTCTACCCACTACTTTGGCTTGGTTTATTGCGTGCAGCACTCGAGTACGGACCCATTCCCGCCAGTGAAGCCATCCTTACAGCCGCCAGCGCCTATCTCGCACTTTGGCTTCTGATGCATCTCCATCAATCCATCCGCAAGGTCCAAGGCATGGGTCATGGTGACTTCAAACTGGCCGCCGCACTCGGCGCCTGGGTCGGACTGCCGCAACTTCCCTTGATGTTTCTGCTCGCAGCAATCACGGGACTGTTGTGGGCAAGCTCGGCTCGTATCGTGGGTCAGCGCTTCGAGCGCATTCCTTTCGGTCCATTTCTCGCCCTCGCCGGCTGGGTAGTTTTACTCTGGCCCGACCTTTTGCTGCACATCCTCGAAGCCGGGGGCTTTGCATGAGCCCTGCAGGGATATGGACCGTAGCGCTGACCGGCGGCATTGGTTGCGGGAAATCCGTGGTTGCCGATGCCTTCGCCGCACTGAGCGTTTGTGTCATTGATACCGATCAGATTGCGCGTCAGCTCGTTCAACCCGGTCAGCCCGCACTTGCCGAAATCGTTGCACGCTGGGGATCGACCATGCTACTGGACTCGGGAGCTCTGGACCGGCGTGCACTGCGCAGCCAAATCTTTACCCATCCGCAACAAAAGAAAGAGCTCGAGGCCATCCTCCATCCACGCATTCGTAGCGAGGTTGCATGTCAACGCGCGGCCTGTCTCAGCGAATATGCGCTGGTAGTCATCCCGCTCTTACTCGAGACGGGACAGGCCGCGGAATACGACCGGGTTCTCGTCGTGGATTGCACACCGGAACAACAGCGTCAGCGCGTCGCGACCCGTGATCACAGCAGCGCAGACGAAATCGAAGCCATTCTTGCCGCTCAGGTCGACCGAGCGACCCGCCTCGCTGCTGCCGATGATGTGCTAGATAACAGCGAACCACGCAGCCCAGAGCAACGCGATCACTATCTGCGGGACGCCGTAGCGCAGCTGCATAGACGCTACCTAGACTTGAGCCAACGCGCCAGAAAGCGCATCCTGTAGCGATTTGTGGCCCGCAACCCGGAAATGGTGCCGAACTGATGATGGTGTATGAGCTTCCGCTGAATGAACGTGTGCGCATCCTGCTGCGCCTGGAACATGTGTTGCATGGACTCGAACAAGCGGTTGCGGAACCCAGCCAGAATAATGCCCAGCTCGCACTGATCCATCTCGCGGATGCGCTCAACCTCACGGATCGATCTGAACTCAAAAAAGATTTACTGAAAGAGCTCGAAAAACACAGCCATACGCTGGGTCAGCTGCGCGAACGCAAGGGTGTCGACATCGAACAGCTCGACCGTTTTCTCAGGCAAATCGATCATCTCCGCGAGCAACTCAGCCTCGATCTCGGTAAACCTGCGCAAGCCTTGCGCGAGCACCCCCTGCTTAAAACCTATCAACAGCGCCAGCATGTCGCCGGCGGACTCTCTCCGATTGATTTTCCGTGGTTGCAGCAATGGCTGCATCAGCCGACCGCCCTACGTCAGCAACAGCTACAGGCGTGGATGGATGAGTTTCGTGTGACCCAAGAAGCGGTCGGGATGGTTTTAGGCATGGTGCGCGAAAGCAGCCGCCCGAAAGAAGTCATCGCCGAGCAAGGCTTTTATCAACAAAACCTCGACACCAGCTTGCCGTATCAGATGGTGCGCGTACTGCTACCCAACGCTGCACCGTGGTTTGCCGAAATCAGCGGCGGCAAACACCGTTTCAGTGTGCGCATGCTGAATGCATCAACCGATGGGCGTCCACAACAAGTGCAGCAAGACATCCCTTTCCGTCTCTGTACTTGCATGTTGTAGCTGTAACCGAACAAGGCGATGACCGACAGTCCCGTTCAGGGGCGTCGATCGACATGGACGTCGATCGTCGAGCGAGCCATGGAAGGCGAATAGCGACCCCTGAACGGGATGCCGGTCGTCGTAGTTTCTTAACGAATCTCCCACCAGGCGCTGATCGCTGCAACACCTTGCGCACCCGCAGCCTGCGCGTGCGCAAGCTCGGCTTCCGCGACACCACCCAAGGCATAGACCGGCAGCTGTACCTCACGCACCCAATGCGCAAAGGTTTCCCAACCGAGTCCCATTGCCTCTGGATGGCTCTGTGTTGGGAGGACCGGTGACAACCAGACGAAATCCAAGCCCAACTGTGCGGCTTGATGGAGCTCTTCTGGGTTATGGCAAGACGCACTGACCCACTCGAACTGAGGACGTACCGCGCACTCAAGGAGGGCATGGTGATTCAGATGCACGCCATCGACAGGCAAAGAGGCGGCCACATCTAGATCGCCATTCCAAATAATACGCAGGGGATCACCTAGCGCATCCTTCTCCGCTTGCGGATAGCGCGCGCGAAGGATTTTGAAACGCTGTTTGAGCTGCGCATATGAAACTTCAGACCACGCTTGCGGCCAACGTATTTGCACCCAACGAAGGCCGCGCGCGTAAGCCGCATGCAAATGTTGCAGCCACTGATCGAAATCATGTGCAGGACCCGTGATTAAAAACCGTGACGGCAACTGCGCAGCACGCAGGAGAGACCGGTTCGCGGAGGGGAATTGTGTCGGGTCCAATAATGAAGGAGCTTGCCAGCGCCATGGCTGTCCTTCGCGGCCCACACCCGATGATGCTGAAAAATCATGCCCCGTCTCAGCATGCCATGCGTTCACGCGCCAAGTTTGCAAACGAACGATTTTGTCAGGATAGCGCCAGGGAATCTCAATCAATGGTCGCGCTTGATCCACCACGAGGCCCAGCTCTTCACGCAGCTCACGCTGTAGCGCATGCCAGGCATCTTCACTCGCCTCAATCTTTCCGCCAGGCAATTCCCACAAGCCGCCCTGATGCTGATGCGCATGCCGTCGCGTGATCAATACCTCGCCGCGCGCGTTGTAGACCACCCCCACCGCAACTGCGGTTTCTTGCATTGGATCAGGAGCGATATTCGGCATTGATGCGCACATAGTCGTGCGATAGGTCAGTCGTCCACACAGTTTCATTCACCTTACCGCGCGCCAAAACAATGCGAATCGTCAATTCATCACGGTCCATGACGCGCTGTCCCTGCGCCTCGCTGTAGTCGGGATCCCGACCACCGTCACGCACAATGCGTACCTCATCTAGCCAAATCTCGATTGCATCAAGGTCCAACTCCGTGAATCCTGCACGCCCAACCGCTGCAAGGATGCGCCCCCAATTCGGGTCGCTGGCAAACAATGCGGTTTTCACCAAAGGCGAATGTGCGACTGCATAGGCAACCTGCAAACATTCCGCCGAACTGGCACCCTGCTCAACCTGAATCGAGACAAACTTGGTCGCACCCTCACCATCGCGCACGATTTGCTGGGCGAGATCAGTACATACCTCAGTAAGCGCATGCATAAACGCCGCATAGTGCGGATCATTACGGTCATTTAAGGTGGGTACGGCGCTCTTCCCAGTCGCCACCAACATGCATGCATCATTGGTCGAGGTATCGCCATCCACGGTAATACGATTAAACGAAGCGTCGCTTGCTTCACGCAGACAAGCACGCAACAGGCCCGGCTCAACCGCGGCATCCGTTGCAATGAATGCAAGCATGGTCGCCATGTCAGGACGGATCATGCCCGAGCCTTTGGCAATCCCGGTCAACGTCCAGCGTTGACCATCCACCTCAACCTGTCGTGAGCAACCCTTCGCAACCGTATCCGTGGTCAAAATACCTTGCGCAGCATTCTTCCAACCCGTCGCAGAGAGATTCGCCAAGGCATCGGGCAAACCGGCAACCAAACGCTCTACGGGAAGCGGCTCACCAATCACACCGGTAGAGAACGGCAACACCTGCGCGCTGGAAACACCAGTTTCTTGCGCCAAAGCCGCACACGTCACCTCGGCATCCCGCATCCCCTGCGCGCCGGTTCCAGCATTGGCATTGCCCGTATTGATTAAGAAATAACGAATCGCTTGATGTTCGGCCAACGATCGCTTGGCCAACTGCACGGGCGCGGCACAGAACAGGTTGCGCGTGAACACACCTGCGACTTGCGTACCTTCAGTAAATTCAAACACAACCAGATCTTTGCGATCTGGCTTACGAATTCCCGCGGCCGTAGTACCGACATACACGCCGGCAACGGGATGCAATTCAGGAAGCTCACGAACACCGACCGCCATCACGCACTCCTGTGGGCAAACGATCGAATTGAAGATCGATTTAGAAAACGCACTGCATTACTGCAGCGCACCATGGCAATGCTTGTATTTCTTACCCGAGCCACACGGACACAACTCATTGCGGCCAACCTTACGCTCTTCGCGCACAAAAGGCTGAACCTCGCCTGCTTGCTCTTCCGCCAACATCGCGTCGACTTCTTCTTCCGCAGAGGGCGTACCGGCATCCGGATGTTGGAATTCCATCTTCTCGGCTTGCGCGCGCTCACGCCGCTGCGCTTCCATCGCTTCAACATCCTCTTCACGACGCAACTCGAGACGAATCAGCATACGGGTCGCTTCGAGCTTAATGCGATCGAGCAGGCTCTCAAACATCTCAAACGATTCGCGCTTGTATTCCTGCTTTGGATCTTTCTGCGCATAGCCACGCAGATGGATCCCCTGACGCAGATAATCCATCGACTGCAAATGTTCTTTCCACAGCGTATCTAAAACCTGCAACAAGATGGCCTTTTCAAAGTGCCGAATCACATGCGTTGGCACCGTCTCTTCTTTCACACGATATGCAACCGCAAAATCCTCAAGGATGCGCGTACGCAAACCCTCCTCATCCAGCTCAGCATCCGCATCCAGCCATTCCTGCAACGCCAACGTTTGGCCAAACTCGCTTTGCAGCGCCTGCTCGAGCCCCGGCACGTCCCACTGCTCATCGAGACTCTGCGGCGGGATGTAACGGCTAATCAAATCATTCAACACATCTTCGCGAATTGCAGTGATGGTTTCCGAAATATCGTCGAGATCCATCAAATCATTACGCTGCGAATAAATCACCTTACGCTGATCGTTGGCAACATCATCAAATTGCAGCAACTGCTTACGAATGTCGAAGTTATGACCTTCGACCTTACGTTGCGCGTTTTCAATCGCCTTATTGACCCAAGGATGCTCAATCGCTTCACCTTCACGCATGCCGAGCTTTTGCATCATTCCAGCAAGTCGGTCAGAAGCAAACATACGCATCAAAGAGTCGCTCAAGGCTAGATAAAAGCGTGACGAGCCCGGATCACCCTGACGGCCCGCACGACCGCGCAACTGATTATCGATACGACGGGACTCATGCCGTTCTGTACCAATGATATGAAGGCCGCCAGCATCCAACACCTGCTGATGACGCTGCGCCCATGCTGCACGAATCGCGACAGGATCGGCGTCGACTCCCGCCGCAGTGAGTTCGGTTTCAAGATTCCCTCCCAATACGATGTCGGTACCACGCCCGGCCATGTTGGTCGCAATCGTCACTGCACCTGGACGACCTGCTTGGGCGATGATGTGTGCCTCACGCTCATGCTGCTTCGCATTCAATACTTCATGCGCAATCTTGGATTTGTTCAACAACGCAGAGAGCTTCTCAGAAGATTCAATTGAGGCGGTACCGACCAACACCGGTTGCTGGCGCGCGACACAATCTTGAATATCGATTTGAATGGCACGGAACTTCTCATCCTCGCTCAAGAACACTTGATCGGCATGATCGATTCGCGCCAACGGACGGTGCCCAGGGATCACAACGACCTCAAGACCATAAATCTGCTGAAACTCGAACGCTTCCGTATCGGCCGTACCGGTCATCCCCGAGAGTTTGTCGTAGGTACGGAAGTAATTTTGGAAGGTGATCGACGCCAGGGTCTGATTTTCTTGTTGGATCGAAACACCTTCTTTCGCTTCGATCGCCTGATGCAAGCCTTCTGACCAGCGCCGACCCGGCATGGTGCGCCCCGTAAACTCATCAACAATGACAATCTGATCGTTTTGCACGATGTAATGCACATCACGCTGAAAAATCGAATGCGCACGCAACGCCGCATACAGGTGATGCATAAGCAGAATATTGCCGGGGTCATACAAACTGGCGCCTTCGGCCAGCAACCCGGCTTGCATCAACATCGCCTCAACCCGCTCATGCCCCTGCTCAGTGAGTAAGACCTGGCGGTTCTTCTCATCCAAGGTGTAATCACCGTTGGGCTCTTGGTTTTCTTCCAGCTCGCCTTCATGACGCACCAGCTGTGGCGCGATGCTATTCATGCGCAAATACAACTCTTGGTTGCCTTCAGCCGGACCGGAGATGATCAACGGCGTACGCGCCTCGTCGATCAGAATGGAGTCCACCTCATCCACAATCGCAAAGCTGCGCTGACGTTGGGCACGCTCAGCCGCCGAGAACGCCATATTGTCGCGCAAGTAATCGAAACCAAATTCATTGTTGGTGCCGTAGGTGATGTCTGCGGCATACGCCTCGCGCCGCGAGCAGGGCGCCAAATATTCACCGCCTTCACCTCGGCTATTGTCTGCAACAGGGTCAAACAAGAAGGACGCACTGTCCGGACCCATGCCTCCAGAAGACTGAATCACGCCCACACTCAAACCGAGCGCGTGATAAATCCGGCCCATCCATTGCGCATCACGCCGCGCGAGATAATCGTTCACCGTGATCACATGCACGCCCTTCTCGGGCAAGGCATTGAGGTAGGCCGCCAAGGTCGCAACCAAGGTCTTGCCTTCACCCGTACGCATTTCCGCAATTCGACCCTCATGCAACACCATGCCGCCAATCAACTGCGTATCGAAATGGCGCATGCCATGCACGCGCTTACCGGCCTCACGCACAGTGGCGAAAGCTTCTGAGAGGAGATCTTCGAGTGATGCGCCCTCCGCCAAGCGCTGCCGGAGGACTTGGGTTTGATCGCGCAGCGCCTGATCAGAAAGCGCTTCGACCTGCGACTCCAACGCATTGATCTGCTCGACCTGGCGACGGAGACGTTTGATGACACGGTCGTTCCGACTGCCGAAGATCTTACTAATCAATTTGCGCATGTGAGGGGCTACAACAGGTCTGCGGCCGAGGCCGGATCAAAGAAAGGCGCAAGGATACTGCGGCGACGCGAGAGACGCACGCCTGACGCAGAAAAAACGGGGAATTCCTCAGGCCGCAGCAGCGGCAAGCGGGCGGGTGTAGAGAATCGGAGCGGTTTCCGTATCCTCAAAGGTCACGTACTCCCACGCATCCTGCTGCTCCATCAAATGACGAATCAGCTGGTTGTTGAGCCCATGACCGGACTTGTGCGCTGTGAACGCACCAATCAGCGGGTGACCCAGCAGGTAAAGATCACCCACCGCATCGAGAATCTTGTGGCGCACGAACTCGTCTTCGTAGCGCAGGCCGCCTTCGTTCAGAATGCGGTACTCATCCAAGCCCACCGCATTGTCGAGGCTTGCGCCCAATGCCAGGCCTTGTGAACGCAGCATTTCCACATCGCGCATGAACCCAAAGGTACGCGCACGGCTGATTTCACGCTCAAAACGGGTAGACGAAAAATCGACTTCGGCTTCTTGGCGACTGTTGCGGAACGCCGGATGCGCAAAATCAATCGAGAAGCGAATGCGGAAGCCAGCATACGGCTCGAGACGCGCCCATTTGTCGCCATCTTCGATCTGCACCGGCTTTTTGATACGCACGAATTTCTTCGCTGCCGCCTGTTCTTCGATCCCGGCTGACTTAATTAAGAACAGGAAGGGACCTGCGCTACCGTCCATAATCGGGACTTCCGGAGCGGTCAGATCCACATAGGCATTATCAATACCAAGACCCGCAAACGCAGACAGTAAGTGCTCCACCGTGGAGATGCTCTGTCCATCACGTGACAGGGTCGTGGCCATCTTGGTTTCGCCCACGCACTGCGCACACGCCACGACATCGACCGGGTTTTCAAGGTCGGTACGGCGAAACACAATGCCGGTATCCGGCGCAGCCGGGCGCAAAGTCAGAAAGACCTTTTTGCCGCTGTGCAAACCCACGCCGGTGGCGCGAATGACATTTTTCAGTGTGCGTTGACGAATCATACGAATTTCGAGTTCTTGGGCCTGAGACGCAAGTTCTTGTTTTTAAAAATAATATTCGGCGATTAACGCGCTCTATTCAAGAAACAGACCGAATGATAGCGCATTTTTTCCGCAGTATTCAAGCAG
>CAZZIQ010000017.1:0-21604 GCA_964654355.1 uncultured Piscirickettsiaceae bacterium | reverse complement strand
CGACGCCGAACACATTGCGAATGCAATCGAAGCGATCGTCGATCTCGCGGAACTTGGTGCGGATGCGGCGCACATGACCATTAATCGTGTTCTTTTCCACAATCGTTTGGCGGGTCACTTGCATCAGCTCTTCATAGCTGGCGACATGTTCAGGATTGCGCGCGAGCAACTGCACAATCCAAAACTCGGTCAGTGTTAGATCGACGGCTTGGCCTTGCCAGCGCACCGACATCGAATCTTCGTTCAATTCCAGATCACCTTGCACCAAGGTATTCGACGCCATGCCCGGGTTGTCGGCCTGCGCACGCAGCACTTCAGCGATACGTAGCAGACCCGCGACGCGTTCTTGCAGGTATTCCAGCGTGACGGGTTTGACCAAGTAATCCCATGCGTCTAGACGCAAGCCGGAAAGGCGGTCGAGCTCGCTGTCGCGCGCGGTGAGGAAGATGACCGGCAAACGCGGTGCGAGCTTACGAATGGATTTGCACAACTCAAAGCCAGCGTCGTGTTCTTCGCCGAGCATGACATCGAGAATCGCCGCATCGGGGAGGGCACGTGCAAACGCCGCCTCGGCATCGGGGCGGTTTTCGTAGGTTTCGACGTGATATCCGCGCCGACGCAGGGCATCGGCGTAGTTTTCGCGCTGATCGGGGTCGTCTTCGACGATCGCTATGGTGTGCGGCATCCGCGCATTATGGCGCAGCGCGCGTACGGCTGCAGGCGTGTTCGAGAGCTTTTGTGGAGAGTTGCATGCCCGGCCGAATCTTGGTGTCAGCAAACCAGCCTGCGCGCATCTCCAGCACGTAGCGATAGGCCGAATCCGGTGCGTACAGTGGGCAGGGGTCGCGCCTGCACGGCGGCATCGTAATCACATCGAGCAGCCGACCTTGTGCGTCGAGAAAACCGGCATCGAGCGGGATGCGGGTGTCCTTCATCCAAAACGGTCCGTCCTGGAGGCGTGGAAAGACAAACAGCATGCCGTGGTTGGGCATCAGTCGGTCGCGGTATTGCAGGCCGCGCTGCCACGAACGCGCATCACAGGCGGTCTCGGCCCAAACCGAGGGCGTATTTGCCGCGTTGAACTGCAGCGTGAGCGGTCGGCTGTTTGCCAGCAAGGGGCCAGCGAACAGAAGAGAGAGCAGGGCGGTACCGAGGAGACGCTTCATGCTCCTGTACAATACGCGCCTCTTGTCAGCCTTCAAGGCCCGCTTTTCGACGGCGGTCAGCAGGCGCTGCTGTTTACTTTCTTTCGACGCAAGGATGAGCCCGCGATGAGCACTCGCACCCGTTTTGCCCCCAGTCCTACCGGCTACCTGCACATCGGCGGTGCGCGTACGGCATTGTTCTCCTGGTTGTATGCGCGTCGTCATGGCGGCACCTTCATTCTGCGTATCGAAGACACCGACCTCGAGCGTTCGACCGCCGAGTCAGTGAATGCGATTCTCGAAGGCATGACCTGGCTGGGGCTGGAGTATGAAGAGGGCCCGTTCTTCCAGACCCATCGCTTTGATCGTTACAAAGAAGTGATCCAACAACTGCTCGACAGCGGGCATGCGTATCGCTGTTATTGCACTAAAGACGAGCTGGAAACGATGCGCGAGCAGCAGCGTGCCAACAAAGAAAAGCCGCGTTATACCGGCTTGTGCCGTAGCCGTACCGAGCCGCGCGAAGGCGTAGAGCCGGTGATTCGATTCCGCAATCCGGATGAAGGCGTGGTCTTGGTCGAAGATCTCGTGCGTGGCAAGGTCACGTTTCAAAACAGCGAGCTCGATGATCTCATCATCGCGCGTTCGGACGGCACGCCGACCTACAACCTCACCGTAGTGGTCGATGACCTCGACATGAACCTGAGTCATGTGATTCGTGGCGACGATCATCTCAACAATACGCCGCGTCAGATCAACATCTTTAAAGCGCTGGGCGCGACACCGCCCTCGTATGCGCATCTGCCGATGATCTTGGGCTCTGATGGCGCACGTATGTCGAAGCGCCACGGTGCAGTGAGCGTGATGCAATACCGCGACGAAGGCTATTTACCTGAAGCGCTGCTCAACTACCTCGTGCGCCTTGGCTGGTCGCATGGCGATCAAGAGTTGTTCAGCATCGATGAGATGGCGGAGTTGTTCACGCTCGAAGCGATCAACAAATCTGCCTCGACCTACAACCCGGAAAAACTGTTGTGGCTGAACCAGCAATACATTCAGCACAGCGACCCCGCGCATGTCGCGCGGCATCTGAGTTGGCATCTGGGCCAGCGTGGGGTGGACCCGAGCGAAGGGCCGGATCTGGTCGAGATCGTGGTCGCGCAGCGTGAGCGCGCCAAGACGCTCGTGGAGATGGCGCAAAACAGCCTGTACTTCTATCGCGAGCCTGAAGGCTATGACGAGAAGGCGGCGAGTAAAAACCTCACTGCGGACGCCGCTGCGCCGCTGCAGGCCGTGCATGATGGCTTGGCTGCGTTGATCGACTGGCAGGCCGAACCGATTCACGACGTTGTGAAGCAAGTGGGCGAGGATTTGGACCTTAAGCTCGGCAAAGTCGCGCAGCCGATTCGCGTGGCCATGACCGGCAACACCATCTCGCCGCCGATTGATGCCACCCTCGCGCTGATCGGCAAAGAGCGCGTGTTGGCGCGTTTGCAGAAGGCGCTCGACTACATTGCAAAACAACCGGGTTGAGCGGCGCTGAATTCCTTGACAAGATTCGGTCCTGCCCCGAGAATGCGCCGCTTTCGGGGCTATAGCTCAGCTGGGAGAGCGCTTGCATGGCATGCAAGAGGTCGGCGGTTCGATCCCGCCTAGCTCCACCACGATTTCCAGCCTCGGAAACAGAACACGTCCCGTTCGTCTAGAGGCCTAGGACTCCGCCCTTTCACGGCGGCAACAGGGGTTCGACTCCCCTACGGGACGCCATACAAATCAACGGCTTGCTACGAAAGTGGCAGGCCGTTTTTCTTTGGTGCGGCAGAAGTACTGCAAACGTCCGGCTGTTCTTCTCTCTAGCTTCTCAATCAATTTGGTTTTGAGTGCATGCGTTGAATTTAAGTTACCTTTCAGTTCTGCATAAGCATTAGGACTGAACTGTGAACGCTACTGCACCTTTATTGATCTATCTCGCATCCTACGCCAACCCAAAGGATCCGTCCTATCAGGGACAAAATCTGATGGCGGTGTATGCCGATCGGATTGTGATGCATCAAGACGCGTTATCGCGCAGCTATACGCTGGGCAATCAACTGCAGCATTCTTTGGATTGGGAAGACATCGAAGTGGCGTTGTTGCCGGGCGCATCTGACGCGCTGGGTGAGGTGTTGGGCGAAGCCCGCGGGATGCGCAAGCTCGGGCCCGAGGGTGATTACCAAGACACGCTGTTGAGTTTGGAATACGACATCATCGTGCAGGGTATGCGTGGCTCTGCGATCGCCGGACTGTGGGGCGTGTTGCAGCAGTTCAAGGGCGAGGAGTTGCGCCGCGAGTCCGGAACTGAGGTGTCTGAAGTGGGTTATCGCACTTCAGCCGAGCGCAGCGTCCTGGAAGAATGGCTGCAGGCATTCAAGCTTGCGGCGCTGGATTCGTAATGCAGAGGCGCTAGAGCGTCGGATAGTCGGTATAGCCTTCGGCGCCACCGCCGTAGAACAGTTCGGGGCGGGGTGCATTCAGCGCGGCATCGTTTTGGAAGCGTGCCACCAAATCTGGGTTGGCGATAAACGGCACCCCAAACGAAACCAAGTCTGCGCGGCCCTGTTGAAGCGCATCTTCCGCCATGGCACGCGTGTAGCCGTTGTTGAGCATGACGTTTTGACCACCGGCTGCGCGGAAGGCGTGTAGGGTGGCATCCGGATCATAGCCCGCGGTTACGCGCTCGCCACCGGTTTGGCCTTCAATCAAATGCAGATAGGCAATCTTGCGCTGGCCCAGAGCGGCGGCAACCGCATCAAAGGTGGCTTGCGGGTTGCTGTCGCTGATGTCGTTAAAGCCCGAAGTGGGCGAGAGACGAATGCCGACACGATCCGCGCCGGCGACGGCAATCACAGCATCTAAAACTTCC
This sequence comes from uncultured Piscirickettsiaceae bacterium, assembly GCA_964654355.1. Taxonomy (GTDB): domain Bacteria; phylum Pseudomonadota; class Gammaproteobacteria; genus CAZZIQ01. The sequence goes on along the minus strand of CAZZIQ010000017.1, from coordinate 17,557 downwards.
AAGGTCAGGCGCATGCGGTTGTCGACCGAGCCGCCGTAGCGATCGCTGCGTTGGTTGGTGCTGTCGCGCAGGAATTGGTCGAGTAAATAGCCATTCGCGCTATGTACTTCGATGAAGTCAAAACCGGCGGCGAGTGCATTGCGTGCCGCATCGGCATAGGTCTGGGCAAGTGCCGCCACTTCATCGGTTTCCAAGGCGCGCGGCATGGAGGTCGTTTCAAAGCCGCTCGCGGTGAAGACTTGAGCGTTTGCCTGAATCGCTGAAGGTGCAACCGGAGCTACGCCATTCGGCTGCAACGAGGTGTGCGAAATGCGGCCCACATGCCAGAGCTGTAAGCCAATACGGCCATTGGCGGCATGCACGGCGTCGGTGACCTGTTTCCAGCCCGCAACTTGTGCGGCGTTGTGAATGCCCGGGGTTTGCAGATAGCCCTGGCCTTCGGGACAAACCTGGGTCGCTTCCGCGATGATCAGGCCGGCCGTTGCACGCTGCGCGTAGTACTCGGCCATCAATGCGGTGGGCACGTTGTTCGCATCGGCGCGGTTGCGCGTTAGCGGCGCCATCACCATGCGGTTGGGCAGGGTGAGTGCGCCGATCTGCAGGGGCTGAAACAACGCGTGCGCACTCATGCGCGGGTCTTTTCGCGGAGTGAGGTGATCAGGCCATCAATGCCGGACTGCTTCACCAGGGTGTCGAAGCTGGAACGATAGGTGGTGAGGAAAGAGATGCCTTCGATGATGATGTCGTAGGCCTTGAGTGTGCCTGCATCATTGCGCATGCGGTAGTTCACCGGCAGCGGCTTTGGCGTTTTGGGCGAAATGATTTCGGTACGCACGAGGATGTCGCCGTACTTATCTTTGCGTGCATTCAAGACCACGACTTCTTCGCCCGTGAATTGCATGAGGCCAGCCGCATAGGTTTGTACCAGCAACTGACGAAACAGGTCTTCGATTTCTTTGCGTTGTTCATCATTGGCTGTGCGCCAATGTTTGCCCAATGCCCAGCGCGTCATGACGTAGGTATCGACGTGTACAGCGACTTCGCGCTCCACCAGCGCTTTGACCAAGGGCAGCGAGCCGCGCATGACTTCGGATTGCAGTTCGCCCACCACGGTCTTGCTGGCGCGATCAATGATCGCCAGCGCGGTGTTTTCGTCGGCATCATCCGCGCGCACGCTCGTGCTGCTGAGCAACAGGAAGGCGCTGAGGATCCAAATGAACCAAGAAGAAAGGGATACCGTTGGGGAGCGTGTGTGTCTGTTCATGCGTTGCATTTTGAAACCTATTTTTCTGGGGTCAAGCGAATGAATTGGATGACCGGATTTAATCGCTTGCTGGGTTGTGTACGGGGCGTGCATCGACGCCGCGCTCCAACTCGCCTTGCAGGCGCAGTTCGCGCTTGAGGATCTTGCCGGTGGCGTTTTTCGGCAGCGCCTCGAGAAACTGAAAGCGGCGGGGGATCTTGTGCCGACCCAGCTGGGGTTTGAGGAATTCACGCAGCTCCATGCTGGTGACTTCGCTTTCGATCACCACATACGCCACCGGAATCTCGCCGTGGCTGTCATGTGGTTCGCCGATCACGGCGACTTCACGAATGGCGGTGTGGGTATACAGCACTTCTTCGATTTCGCGCGGGTACACGTTCATACCGTTGACGATGATCATGTCTTTCTTGCGGTCGAGAATGGAGAAATAGCCATCATCGTCTTCGATGCCAAGATCGCCCGTGCGAAACCACTCGCCGGTAAAGGATTCGGCAGTGGCTTCGGGGCGCTTCCAGTAGCCCTTCATTACATTCGGTCCACGCACACAGATCTCACCGATCTCGTTGTGCGGAAGTTCGTTGCCGGCGTCATCGAGAATCTTCATCTCCACGCCGGGTATGGGTGGGCCAACGGTGCCGGGCTTACGGATGCCATGCACCGGATTCACGCACGTGACCGGCGAGCATTCAGTCGGGCCATCGCCTTCCAAGATCGGCAGCCCGAAGCGTGCCTCAAACTGACGTAGCACTTCGATGGGTAGTGCGGCACCACCCGAAACACTGAAGCGTACCGACTTGAAACGTGCGACGTCTTCATCGGGCAAGCGCAGCAGCACGCTGTACATGCTCGGTACAGCGAAGAAGATGGTGGCTTGATGCGCTTCGATCGTACGCGCGACTTCACTCGGATCAAACTTTGGCAAGGGCACGATGGTGCCGCCATGACAGAGTGGGAAGAGCATCCCGACCGTTGCCGCAAAGGCATGAAACATCGGCAACACGACCAAGAAGGTTTCGTTGCCGGGGTCGAGTTCGAGGGCGAGACGCACGCTATTGGTATTCGAAGCGAGGTTGCGATGGGTCAGCATCGCGCCTTTGGGTTTACCGGTCGTGCCGGAGGTGTAGAGGATGACGGCGACGTCTTCACGCGGATCAATCGTGGGTTGTGGGGTTGGCGCAGTCGATTGCAGCGCATCCAGCCAGCCACGCATGTCTTTGGCGACTCCTTCGGGGCGCTGAGCGCCGATCCAGAGTTCTTCGATGGCATGCGGCAGTGCTGCGCGAATCGCAGCCACTGCAGGCGCAAATGCCTCATGCCAGATCAGGCCCTTGGCGTTCGCATCCTCGAGAATCCAAGCGACCTCGGGCGGAGTGAGCAATAGGTTGATGGGCACAACCGTCGCGCCGGCCTTCAAGATGCCAAAGTAGGCAACGGCAAATGCATCGGAGTTGGGGCAATAAAGCCCAACCTTGTTGCCCGGCTCGATACCGCGTTCGGCAAGATGCGCCGCAATGCGATCGCTCATCGCATCAAACGCGGCAAACGAGGTTTCGCGACCGGCAAAGTGAATGGCCGTTTGTGCGCCCAAGCGTTGCGCCGTTGTGCGCAGAAGGTCGGGCAGGGCGATATTGAGTTCGATCGGATTGTGTTCTGTATTGCTCATGTTGGCGGATGCTAGCAGAGTCGCTATGCTGCCTTCTTCATTTTCCGGATTGAGCATTTTTCCATGGATTTCAGTTTCGACTTCTTCACAGTGGCCAGCCTGATTGTGGTGGCGTACATCGCCCGTGTGGTCTGGGACATCGGCCGCAACAACGCGAATCCAAAGAACCTGAAGAGCGGACGGGGCAAATTATGAACGCCGTTGATTCAGCGCAGGCCTTGGCCACCAGTCTGATCTGGCCGGATTTCGTCATTATCGCAGTCGTTCTGTTGTCGGCCGCAATCAGCTTTGTGCGCGGCTTTCTTCGCGAGGCCATCTCGCTCGCGGCCTGGGTGGTCGCGATTTGGGTGGGCTTGGCGTTCTCAGAAGGTCAGGCACGTTTGCTTGAGCCTTGGGTGGAAACGCCTTCCATTCGAATCGGCTTGGCCTTTGCTGTGCTGTTCATCGCGACGCTGCTGATTGGCGCGCTGGTGAATTATCTGTTCCGTCAGTTGGTCGAGGTCACCGGTATTGGTGGCATGGATCGTTTCATTGGACTGTTTTTCGGCGCCGCACGCGGCGTGGTGATCATGGCGCTGGTGCTGTTGCTCGCCGGGCTGACGCCGCTGCCGCAGGACCCATGGTGGCAGCAATCGACGCTGATCAGTTATTTGCAGCCACTGGTCAGCTGGCTGCATGGCTGGATTCCGACCGATCTGCGTGGGCAATTCACGTTCCCAGTCTAACGCTCGAGACCAAGCGGCTGGTTTCGGTTTCGGCGACGCGGGCCGATCGGACAGCGGCCCTCGAGCGAGCCAGGGAAGGCGGACAGCGATCGCCGAATCGAATCAGTCGCTTTGACGTAAAACCCCGGCAGAGCGAGCCTGACTCAGGCAAAATAGCCAGCTAGTCGTATTTCATCCGACCTTTGAGGAGAACCGTCGGGCATGTGCGGAATCATCGGCATTGTTGCCAACCAGGCCGTCAATCAAGACCTGTACGAAGGGCTGGGCATGCTCCAGCACCGCGGACAGGACGCCGCCGGCATCATGACCTGCGATGACGGTCGTATTTTCCTGCGTAAAGAAAACGGCTTGGTGCGCGATGTGTTTGACGATGATCACATGCAGCGCCTGCAGGGCACGATGGGCATCGGCCATGTGCGTTATCCAACCGCCGGCTGTGAGTCTTCTGCCGAAGCACAGCCGTTTTATGTGAACTCCCCGTTCGGGATTGCGCTGGCGCATAACGGTAATCTCACAAACGCAGGTTCGCTGAAGCGCGAGCTGTTTATTGAAGACATGCGCCACATCAACACCGAATCCGACTCTGAGGTGTTGTTGAATGTGTTGGCGCATGAGATTGGCCGCGCCGGCAAGGTGAACCTCGAGCCAGACGATATTTTTGATGCGGTGGATCGTGTGCATCAGCGCGCGAAGGGCGCCTATGCCGTGGTGTCGATGATCACGGCGCAGGGCATTCTGGCCTTCCGTGATCCGAATGGCATTCGACCGCTGTGCTTGGGTCGTCGTAGCTCACCCAAGGGTGATGAGTGGTGTGTGGCCTCGGAGAGTGTGGCGTTGGATGTGCTGGGCTTTGAATTGCAGCGCGAGCTCGATCCCGGTGAGTCGGTCTTTATCAACACGCAGGGTCGTATGTTCCATCGTGCGCCAAAGCATGCGCTGATTCATACGCCATGCATCTTCGAATTCGTGTATTTCGCCCGTCCTGACTCAGTGATCGAGAATGTGTATGTGCACAAGGCGCGTTTGCGCATGGGCCAGAAGCTGGCGTCGAAGATTCTGCGCGACTGGCCGGATCATGACATTGACGTGGTGATTCCGATCCCGGATACCAGCCGTACTGCAGCGCTTGAGCTGTCGTATCAGCTCGGCGTGGTGTTCCGTGAAGGCTTCATGAAGAACCGTTATGTCGGGCGTACCTTCATCATGCCAGGTCAGAATGAACGCAAAAAATCCGTTAAACGTAAGCTCAATCCACTGCCAGTCGAATTCAAAGGCAAGAACGTGTTGCTGGTTGATGATTCGATTGTGCGCGGTACCACGTCCGCGCAAATCATCCAGATGGCGCGGGATGCAGGTGCGCGGAAGGTCTACTTTGCGTCTGCAGCGCCGCCGGTGCGTTACCCCAATGTGTATGGCATCGACATGCCTGCTGCGAGCGAGCTGGTGGCGCATGACCGCACGGAAGATGAGATTTGCCGTTTGATTGGTGCTGATCGTTTGATCTTCCAAGAGTTGGAAGACTTGATCGATGCGGTGAGCGAGGGCAATCCGCATCTACAGCAGTTCGATACGTCGGTCTTCAATGCCGATTACGTTACGGGTGACATCGACGATGCTTACCTCGAGGCACTGAACAGTCAGCGTTGTGATATGGCAAAGAGTGAACGTCGCTTGCGTGATAACGAGGTTGTGGGGTTGCACAACGCGGCTTGATCGGCTGCGTGATGTACGGATCTTCATGAGTACTGAATTCGAAAAACTTACCGCACGCATGCAGCGACTTGGTGAAGATCTTCCCGATCTTTCGCTTGAGAGCCGCGCAGTGCGTGTTGGCCAGTTGCCGACGAATGAGGGTGCGCATAGCGAGCCGATCTTCACCACCTCGAGCTTTGTGTACTCCAGTGCAGAAGAAGCGGCGGCGCGTTTTGGCGGAACCTCAAAGGGCAACATCTATTCGCGTTTTACCAATCCAACCATTTCCGCGTTTGAGCAGCGTTTAGCCTCGCTCGAAGGCGGTACCCGCGGTATCGCAACCTCCTCGGGGATGGCGGCGATTCTGACCACCTGTTTGGGTGTGCTGCGGGCGGGCGATCATTTGCTGTGCTCGCGCAGTGTGTTTGGTACGACGGTGATTCTGCTGAACAACTTCCTCGCCAAGTTTGGCGTTGAGGTGGATTACGTCACCTTGTCGGATGTTGAGAGTTGGCGTGCGGCGATGAAGCCCAACACCAAGCTGTTGTTCCTCGAAACGCCAGCCAATCCGCTGACCGAAATTGGGGACATGCAGGCGATTGCCGATCTGGCGCATGCGCAAGGTGCGTTGGTGGCGGTTGATAACTGCTTCTGTACGCCGATTCTGCAGCGTCCATTTGAGTTTGATGCCGACATCATCATTCATTCGGCAACGAAATATCTGGATGGTCAGGGGCGCGCATTGGGTGGTGCGATCGTCACCAAGGATGATGCGATTGGCGAGCCGATCTATGGCGCGCTGCGCAGCGGCGGTGCCAGTATGAGTCCGTTCAATGCGTGGATTTTTCTGAAGGGTCTCGAAACGCTGTCGTTGCGGATGAAAGCGCATAGCGAAAACGCGGCACAGATTGCGGCTTGGTTGGAAGGGCAGTCGGGCATCGCACGCGTCTGGTATCCGGGGCTGGAAAGCCACCCGCAGTACGCCTTGGCGCAAAAACAAATGGATGCGCCGGGCGGGATTGTCAGTTTTGAGGTCGAAGGTGGGCGTGAAGCCGCGTGGAAGCTGATTAATGCCACGCGCATGCTGTCGATTACCGCCAATTTGGGTGATGCGCGCACCACGATTGTGCATCCGGCGACCACAACCCATGGCCGCCTGACCGATGCTGAACGCGCCGAGGCGGGTATTTCCGATGGGTTGGTGCGGATTGCGGTCGGTCTTGAGGGCGTTGCCGACATTCAGGCCGATCTGGCGCGCGGTCTGCGCGGCTAGTCGCGTCGCCGTTCGGTGACGCCGTTTTCTACTTTTTCTGCGCTGTTGCAGCGTTCGCTGCGCTCAGCATTGCATGCTGTGGATGGTCAGCGCGTGGTCGCTGCGCAATTACGGGCAATGCGAAGTTTTCGGGTCGATTCGGGGCCGGTTTGGGTCGTCGCATTGGGCAAGGCCGCTCCGGCCATGTTGCAGGGTGCGGAGGCGGTCATCGGGGCTCAGATTCAGGCGGCGCTGGTGGTCACCCGAGCGGATTGTTGGATTGCGAGCGAAGCAGATTTCCCTTTTCCGGTCGAGGTGCATTTTGGTGGTCATCCACAGATCAATGCCGCCAGCCTGGTCGCCGGTGAGGCGTTGATTCGGTTTTTGGAGCGGGTGCCCGAACAGGGGCGGGTGCTCTATCTGATTTCTGGTGGGGCGTCGGCGCTGGTTGAGGTGCCGCGTCCCGGGGTGACCCTTGGGGACTTCCAGCGTCTCACCCAAGCGGCCTTCGCGGCAGGGTGGGGGATTGCGCGGCTCAACGCGATTCGAGCCCGGTTTTCACAGATCAAAGGGGGTGGGCTGTGGCGGTTTTGTCCGGGTCGGGAGGTCACCGAATTACTGATTTCAGATGTGCCGGAGGACGACCCGGTGGTCATTGCTTCGGGCTTGTTGCATCCGATAAGCGGTAAGAAGAAAGATGCGCAACCGATTGATTCTCAACTTCCCGAATGGATTCGAAAAGTTGTCAATAATAAATCCCAAGATATTGTTTATAAAATAGAAATCCCGGAATCATTTGCCTCATTTGTGGTCGCGAACAATGCGGCCTTGCGTGCGGCGTTGATCGCAGATTTGCAGGGTGAGTTGGCGCGCTTTTCGCCCATGCCAGCCACGACCCCTGTCTTCGAAATCGAGGATGGCGCGCTGTTGCCGGATGGCTTGGAAGAGGCGTTGGCGCGCGTCGAGACCGAGGCCCGTGCGCACCATTCCCGCAAAGAAATTAGGGTCAAGATCTGGGGCGGCGAGGTGCCGATTCCGTTGCCGGAGCATCCGGGCTGTGGTGGTCGCGCCCGCCATTTCGCCCTCGCTTTGGCGCAGCGCTTGGCGGGCGTTCCGGGGTGGCAGTTGCTGGTTGCTGCGAGCGATGGCTCCGACGGCAGTGACCTGCAGGCGGGTGCGGTGGTCGATGGTGATACGGCGGCGCGAGCGGCAGCGGCGGGGCGGTCGATCGAGACGGCTTTGCGTTCCGCGGACAGTGGAGCGCTGTTGGCGCACCTGGGTTTGGATTTTGCGACGGGTCCGACCGGAACCAATGTAATGGATGTGTTCGTTCTGTTATGTGGTTCGGCTGGGGTGTCGAGTAGGATGGAGTGATGGATTCGGTTTACACACGACTCGAGCATGCCCTGCAGGAAACCGATGTTGCGAAGAAATGTGCGGCAGTTGCGGTCCTCTGGGGCGATTTTCAGGCAGATCGCCTCGATTTGGCCGCATCGGCCCTGATTCTGGGTGCGCATGCCGTCGGTGGCTGGCCGGCGCGGCCGTTGCTGGTACCGCCGCGTGAAGTACCGATGCGCGATCCGAATACGCTGCAGGGGCAGGTTGCGCTGATTCATGCCATTGCCCACATCGAGTTCAGTGCGATCAATTTGGCGCTGGATGCGGCGTATCGTTTTCGTGCGTTTCCGGACGTAGAGCGACGCGCCTACCTCGCCGATTGGATCCGGATTGCCGATGAAGAGCGCGACCATTTCAGTCGAGTCGCGCAGCGGCTGCAGGAATTGGAGGCGGGTTATGGCGATCTGCCTGCCCATGCTGGGCTGTGGGATGCAGCCATCGAAACCGAGGAGGATTTCCTCGACCGTATGACCTTGGTGCCGCGGGTGCTGGAAGCGCGTGGCTTGGATGTCACGCCTGGCATTCGTAAGAAATTTGAAAAGATCGGCGATGTTGCAATGTTAGAGGCCTTGGACGTGATTTATCGCGAAGAGGTCGGGCATGTCGCCGCGGGCACGCATTGGTTTCAATGGGGGTGTGCGCAACAGGGCTTGGATGCTGAGCTTGAATTTGAGCAGCGTGCGGCACGCCTTGCCCAAGGACGATTGCGCGGGCCGTTCAATCACGCTGCGCGTAAACATGCCGGTTTCACGGCGCGTGAGATGAATTTTGTGCAAATGCACAACGCATAACGGGGTGTGGCGATGAAAGCGTTTTCGACGGTTGTTTCGGTTTTTGTTGTGGCGCTGCTGAGTGCGAATACGGCGCCTGTCTTTGCGCAAGAGGCGGGCACACCCGAAGAGCCGGTTGTGGCGCAGGTTGTGGTGTGGGCAGAGCGGCGCGCGGAAGGTGAACCCTATCCTTTGCGTTTGTTGCTGAGTGAAGCCGTACTGCGCTTTGATGGCGGCAAGGATGAGGATGACTTTCTCTTGCTCGAGCGTGACAGCAAGACGCTCTACAACATTGTGCGTGCGGATCAGTCGATCCTACAGGTGCCGTATGTGCCGGTGGCCGTCGATGATACGTTGGCTGCCGCGATTCGTTTAGAGCACACACTCGAGTCGATGCAGGGCGCACCCGAGGTCGAAGGATTAGCGCCACTAAAGCTCACATTAAAAGCCAATGGTGAGGTGTGCCGCACCTCTGTGGTGGTGCCTGAGTTGTTCCCTGCAGTGCTTGAGGCGTTACGCGAGTTCGCCACGGTCATGGCAAGTTTTCACGCCGCCAGTTTGCCGGTTACGGCATCGGAAAACGTGAATGCGTGCAATTTTGCCGACGCGATTTTGCAGCCAACACGCGCCTTGGATTCCGGTTTCCCGGTACAAGAAAATCAGAGCGCAGGTGTGCAGCGCATGTTGTTCAGCGTGGAAGACGATGCAGCGCTGCCGGCCGCTTTGTTTGCGCTGCCGGCAGGCTACACCACCCAGACGTTTAGCGTGACGCGCTAGTGCGGGTGTTGCGCTTCGGGCGCTGATGTCCGCCGCGTTTGCCAGCATTTTGGATCGCCGCCTTGCCTGCACCTTTGCGCGGTCCTTTATCAATACTTAAACGGGGTTTGTCGCTACGCGGCTTGTCGGCGCGAGGCGCGTGTTCGCTGCGTGGGTTGCGGGCGTTCGGATCACGCTCCCGACGTTGCGGACGATCCGTGTCGAAGGCGCGTTCCGGGCGCGGGCCGCCACGTCCTTTCCATTCGCCAAAGCCAGCGCGGTCGCTGCGTTCACGGCGTGGTGCAGAATCCGGTCGCTGAGCGCGCTCGGGACGCGAGGCACGTTCTGGGCGTGCGGCACGTTCCGGACGTGATCGACCTTCGCTACGCTCGCCGCCTTCCGGGCGTTGTGCGCGTTGCGCAAACTCGGCTTGCGCGGAACGTTCGCTGCGATCGTGTTGTTGATAGGGTGCGCGGTCATTGCGCGGATGTCGGTCTTGACGGTCGCGTCGTGGACCACGATCACGCCATTCACCAAAGCCAGCGCGTTCTGTGCGTTGTGGGCGATCGCCACGGGGCGCGAAGTCGCTGCGCTGCGGGCGGTCATTGAACTCTTTGCGCGGTGCGCGCGGCTCGGCATAGGCTTGGCGCGGAGCTCGTTCTTCAAAGCGGTTTTCTTCGTGACGACGCGGTGCATGCCGTTCATTGCGCGCTGAGCGCGGTTGATTGTCTCGCGGGTGGAAGCCACCACGGGGTGCATTTTGATGTGGGCGTCCTTTGCCATGCGCGGGTTTTTTCTGGCGCGTAGGGAAGCTCGGCTCCAAGCCTTCAATCACACATTCTTCCATCTCTTGACCGGTGTAACGTTGAATGCCGAGCACACGTCCGCGCTCGCGCACGTGCGCAAGACTGATGGCTAGGCCGGCGCGTCCTGCACGTCCGGTACGACCAATACGATGCACATAGTTTTCGGCTTGATTCGGTAAGTCGTAGTTGAAGACGTGGCTGATGGTGGAAACGTCGAGACCACGCGCAGCAACATCGGTCGCAATCAAAAGCTGTGTGTGACCTTTGCGCAGGCCGCCCAGTGCGCGGGTGCGCGCACCTTGGTTCATGTCGCCGTGCAGCGCTTTGGTATTAAAGCCGTGTTCTTTCAATACTTCGGAGAGCTCTTCAGCGCTACGCTTGGTTGCGGTGAAAATCACGCCCTGATTGAGGGTCTCTTCTTCCATGAAGGTCGCGAGCAAGGATGTCAGGATTTCCTGCTTGTGTTCTTGATGGTTTGCGTAGAACAACAGCTGTTCGATTTGTGGCTGACCTTCGGCCGTGCGCGCAATCTCGATGCGCGTTGGGTCTTGTGTGTATTCCTCTGCAAGATGCGCAACTTCGCCGTCCAGTGTTGCCGAGAACAACAAGGTCTGACGTTCTTGTGGAATGCAGGCCAGAATCGCTTCGAGATCGTCTTCAAAGCCCATGTCGAGCATGCGATCGGCTTCGTCGAGAATCAGTGTTTGCACAGCAGACAGGTCAAGTCGGCCGCTGTTGAGGTGGTCAAGCAGTCGCCCCGGTGTGGCCACGACGATATCCACGCGTCCACGCAACATACGCAGCTGTGGTCCATACGGTGCGCCACCAACGAGAGTAACGATGCGCGGGCCTTGCTGACCGCCACCAAACTTGATGGCCACATCGGCAACCTGCTGTGCCAGTTCGCGGGTAGGCGTCAGCACTAAGATTTGTGGAATTTCGCTGCGTGCCTGATCCGCGAGGCGTTGCAGGCTCGGCAGCATGAACGCGAGCGTCTTGCCACTGCCGGTTTGCGAAGACACCAAGAGGTCATGACCTTGTAGCGCGGCCGGAATGGACTGCGCTTGCACGGGGGTTGGGGTTTCGATTTCGGCACGGGTGAGTGCTTCAACGAACGATTCGGCTAAGCCGAGCGCAGCAAAATCAGACACAGCCGCGGTCTCAGCCCCGGTGAGGGTTTCGGTATTCATACATGCTTCCTTGCGGACGGGCGCGCGGCCGAGTCCGGTATTTTCGTGTAGGCGCGCGGAACGCAAGGAGGCGTGTCAGCGAGCAGGGTCATCGAGTGGACCTGCAATCGGACACAGCTGTCAGAGACAGTGGAGGAAAGGTCGTTCGATGAAGTTGTCGGTGAGCGTTTCGCTCAACGGCCGAGCACTATAACAGGTTTTTCTTAAATAGCCAGCGTGTACAACAACTTAAGTCGATAGGGTCTCTAGTGTCCATTCGCCTTGGTGAGCCACCAAGACGCTGCCGTTTTGATACCAATCGCCGACCACGTGACGGTGGAAGGTCTGGCCATTGTGTTGCCATTGATGATGGTTGGGGCGATGTGTGTGGCCATGCACGAGGCGTTGTACGCCAGCTTGCACCATCGCGCGGTCAACCGTCGCTGGATGCACATCCATAATCGCTGCAGGTTTATATTGGATCGCCTGAGCACTGGCATTACGAATCTTCTGCCCGAGATGGCGCCGCCATCGAATCGGTGTGTGTTGCCAGAGCCATTGCAGGACCGGATTGCGGGTGAGACGACGCAGGCGCTGATAGCGCACATCATCAGTGCAGTAGACATCGCCATGAGCGATGAGGATCGACTCCCCATTCACTTCGACTACGCTGGGTTCGTTGAGTAGCGTTACGCCGGTTGCGGCGCTGAATTCTTCGCCTAAGAGAAAGTCACGATTGCCATGAACGGCATAAACGGGCACTCCCTGCGCCGTCAGTTCGCGCAAGGCGCTGAGTGCGGCTGGGTAATGTTCTCGATCAATGCGGTCGCCAAGCCACCAGGCATCAAACAGATCGCCCAGCAAATAAACGGCATCGGCTTCTCGTGCTTGGGTGCGTAGAAACGCAAGGAAGAGGGCGTGAATAGCGGGGCGTCGGTCCGGATCCAGATGGACGTCAGCAACGAAGAGCGTAGCCACCTTGAATCCGGCGTGCAGACAACCCGCAGAAGGAAGGCTTAGCCTTCGACGCGTTCGACTTTTTCGATCACCACGTCGTCAACCGGGACATCATCGTGGAAGCCGCTGCGGCCAGTTTTGACCTTGGCAATGTCCATGACGATATCTAGGCCATCAGTAACTTCGCCGAACACGCAGTAGCCCCAGCCATCCTGGCCTGGGTAGTCGAGGAAGCTGTTGTTGTTCACATTGATGAAGAACTGTGCAGTCGCGGAGTGCGGGTCCATGGTGCGGGCCATGGCGATCGAGCCGACCTTATTTTTAAGGCCATTCTTCGCTTCGTTTTCAACCGGTTCACGGGTGTTCTTCTCGCTCATGCCGGGCTCAAAGCCGCCGCCCTGGATCATGAAGCCTGGGATTACGCGATGGAAGATGGTGCCGTTGAAGTGGCCATCATCAACATATTGTAGAAAGTTCGCGGTGGTCTTCGGTGCGTTTTCCGTATCAAGCTTGAGCGTAATAACGCCGTGGTTGGTGTGCATGCGAATCATGGTGTGTGCTCGAGAGGTCTGCTCAGTCGTTGTGACTGAGGTGGATGAGGATGCGTTGCTTTCTCCGGATGTGCAGCCCGCCAAGGTCCACAGCAGCGGCAGTGCAGCGAGGAGGCGTACACCTGATCTGAGCGGGAATAGGGCGGTGGTCATAACGAGTCTCCGCAATCTGGAAAACCGAAATCATACCTGAGCTGGTCCCGTTGCGTGGGGTGCTGCGGTATCCTGCGCCGGATGTCTGAATCCAATCTCTCTTCTTTCTCGCTCGAGCAGCCCGTGATCACCCGTTTTGCCCCGAGTCCGACTGGCGAATTGCACCTGGGGAATGCGCGGACCGCGCTGTTTGCGTGGCTTGCAGCGCGCCGCAGTGGCGGCCAGTTCCGGTTGCGCATTGAGGATACCGACGCGGAGCGTTCGGTGCGCGAACACGCACATGCGATTCTCGATTTATTGCAGTGGCTCGGGTTGCATTGGGATGGCGAGGTGCGTCATCAGAGTGAGCATGCGCCACGGCATCTGGAATGCTTCGCACAACTCGCAGCCGCGGGCCAAGCGGAGAAGGTACAGGGCGCATTGCGCTTGAAGGTGAAGCATCTACCTGCGAGCTCTTGGACCGATCTCATACGAGGTGGGCAAAAGTTGGTGCCGAAGCAGGTTGGTGATTTTGTGATCCAGCGCTCGGACGGCTCGTCGGTGTTCATTGCCGCCAATGCCATCGATGATGCTGACATGGGCATGACTTTGGTGCTACGCGGTGAAGATCATTTATCCAATACTGCACGCCAACAATTGCTGTTGCAGGCGCTCAATCTTCCGGCACCTCACTATGGGCACTTGCCGTTGTTGGTCGAAGCGAACGGGAAGCCGCTGTCCAAGCGTGATGGGAGTCGTACCGTTGCCGGTCTGCGTGCGGCGGGTTGGTTGCCGCTTGCAGTGTGTAATTTCCTCGCGCGCTTGGGTTGCTCGGCCTTTGAGGAGCGTCTACTCAGTATGGACGAATTGGCCGCACAGTTTGACTTGGCACGGGTGGCACGTTCTCCGGCTCAGGTTGATGAAGGCGCGTTGCAGCATTGGCAGCGTTTGGCCCTGGATGCGTTGGATGAAGCGGCATGGTGGGCGTGGTCTGGGCTGGAAGAACGTGTCGGTGTGGACCGATCCGTCTTGATTGCGGGACTGCGGCCGAATTGCTTGCTGCCGGGTGACGCGCAAACCTGGGCGCAGGTGTTGGCAGCGGAGACGCCCGAGCTGAGCGCAGAGGCTCAGCAGGTACTTGCTGAAACGGCGCCGGCATTTTTTACGGCCGCCCTGGCACAGCTGGATCAGGATCCTGCCCAGGCCGAAGCCGCATTTGGGGCCTATGCAAAACAAGTTGCTGCGAGCGCTGGCGTTAAAGGCAAGGCCTTATTCCATCCCTTTCGTGCTGCATTGACGGGTCGTTTAGATGGCCCTGAGTTAGGTACGCTAGCGCGTCTATTGGGTGCGGCGCGGATGCGTCAGCGTCTCGCGCAGTGTGCGCAATCCATTATTGTGTAAGAGTCATGTCGGAATTACAGATCTATAACACCCGCTCGCGCCAGAAAGAAACCTTTGTCCCCATCGAGCAGGGCAAGGTTGGGCTTTATGTTTGCGGCATGACCGTGTACGACCATGCCCATGTGGGTCATGCACGGGTCATGGTGTTCTTTGATGTGGTGGTCAAGCATTTGCGCGCCTTGGGTTTTAAGGTGCATTACGTACGCAACATCACCGACATTGATGACAAGATCATCAAGCGTGCCAATGAAAACGGTGAGGACTTCCGTGTTCTGGTTGAGCGCTATGTTCAAGCACTGAACGAGGATACCGCTGCATTAGGGATTGAGCCGCCGGATGAAGAGCCGCGTGCGACCACCTCGATGGAGGACATCCTTAGCATGACCCAGACCTTGATTGATCGGGGCCATGCCTATGCCGCAGGCAATGGTGATGTCTACTTCGATGTCTCGAGCTTTAGCGAATACGGCAAGCTTTCAGGAAAGAACCTCGATGATCTTCAAGCCGGCGCGCGCGTTGAGGTCGATGAGATCAAGCAAGACCCGGTGGATTTTGCCTTGTGGAAATCCGCCAAGCCGGAAGAGCCGTCATGGTCGTCGCCGTGGGGCGAGGGACGCCCGGGCTGGCACATCGAATGCTCGGCCATGTCGACGCGTTGTTTAGGTAACCATTTCGATATTCATGGCGGCGGGCTCGATCTCGTCTTTCCGCACCATGAAAATGAGGTGGCGCAGAGCGAATGTGCGACGGGCGAGAGCTTCGTCAACACGTGGATGCATGTCGGCTTCGTACGCGTGGATGATGAGAAGATGTCGAAGTCGCTGAATAACTTCTTCACCATTCGTGAAGTGTTGGCACAGTACCCGGCGGAAGTGATTCGTTTGTTTTTGCTCACCAGTCATTACCGCAGTCCGCTCAATTACACCCGCGAGAATCTCGATAATGCAGTTGCGGGGTTGACCCGTTTGTACACGGCCTTGCGTGGCATGGAGGCGTCGAATGCGCCGACTACACATACGCTGCAAGAACGCTTTGAGGCGGCGATGAATGATGACTTCAATACGCCGGAGGCCTTGGCAGTGCTTTATGAAGCGGCGCGCGAGTTGAACAAGTTGCGTGAAAGCAAAGACATCGAAGCGCCTGCGCTTGCCGGGTTGCTGCGTGAGCTGGGTGCGCGTTTGGGTTTGTTGCAAGGCGATGCCGAAGCGTTCTTGCGTGGCGGATCCAATCGTGATGAAGACGCCGAAATTGAAGCGCTGATTTTGGCGCGAAACAATGCGCGCGCGAGCAAGGATTGGGCGGAAGCCGACCGGATTCGAGATGAATTGGCGGCGCGCAAGATCATTCTCGAGGATGCGGCCGGCGTCACTACGTGGCGCCGCGGTTGAGGTAACAATGCTGCCTTGGTTGCCCGCTTATGGAAACGTGTTGGCGGCAATCTATGCGCTGGTGTGGGGCATTGCGGCGTATCAACCCTTGGACTTTCAAGCGTGGGCGCTGGAGCAAATCGGTGTGCTGCTGGCGCTGATCGTGTTATGGCGCGTTCAGGTCAACGCACCCGTTTCGAATCTCTCGCTTACCCTGATTTTTCTATTTCTTTGTGCGCATGCCGTCGGTACGCATTACACCTATGCGCAGGTGCCGCTTGCAGATTTTGTGCAAACCCATTTCGGGGTTTCACTTGGAGAACATCTGGGCTGGACGCGGAATCACTACGATCGCATCGTGCATTTCCTGTTCGGATTGTTCATCACCCTGCCGGTTTTAGAGAGTCTGCGTCAGCACAATGCCTTGCGCGGGGGGTGGTATTACGTGATGCCGTTCGCTTTGGTGTTTAGCGTGTCGACGTTGTATGAACTAGGCGAATGGGTTGCTGCATTGATCTTTGGTGGCGATCTTGGTATTCACTTCTTGGGGATCCAAGGGGATCTCTGGGATGCACAAAAAGACATGGCACTAGCCGGAGTGGGCAGTGCGCTAACGCTGCTGTTGGTGGCCTTATTTGAGAAACGGCCGACGATTCAATCGGCCAAGTCTTAGCGAATCAATGTAGTTGTTCGCACGCGTAGAGCGTGTTCTGCATGAGCGTGGCAATGGTCATTGGGCCGACACCACCCGGTACGGGCGTAATCCATGCGGCATACTGGGCAGCGATCTCGGTTTCGACGTCGCCCACCAAGGCGCCACTTTCCAGACGATTGATGCCCACGTCGATCACGACTGCGTCCTGCTGAATCCAATCACCTGGAATGAAGTGTGGGCGACCCACACCAACGACCAACACTTCCGCGCGGCGCACATGCGCTTCAAGGTCGCGCGTTTTGGAATGACACACCGTCACCGTGCAACGGGCGGCGAGCAGTTCCAGCGCCATCGGGCGGCCGACGATGTTGGATGCACCGACCACGACTGCTTCTTTGCCTTCCAACTCGATACCGGTGCGATCGAGCAAGGTCATGACGCCAGCCGGTGTGCACGGGCGCAGCACCGGACGTTTCTGCGCCAGCCGACCAAGATTGTCGGGATGAAAGCCGTCGACGTCTTTGTCAGGACGAATGTGATCCAAGATCGCATCGGCATCGAGGCCGGCAGGCAGGGGCAACTGCACCAAGATACCGTCGATTGCCGAATTGTCGTTGAGTTGATCAATCACCGTCAGCAGCTCGCTTTGCGTCGTGCTGGCCGGAAGATCGAATGCCTCAGAATAAATGCCAATTTCGTCGCAGGCCTTGCGTTTGTTGCGCACATAGACGGAAGAAGCTGGATCATCGCCCACTTGAATAACCGCGAGTCCGGGCGCGCGTTTGCCTGCAGCAACACGGGCCGCGACGCGTTGGGCGAGATCCAAGCGGATGTCAGCGGCAATCTGGCGGCCATCAAGGATTTGCGCAGGCATCGGGAGTACTCCGGGTTTGAATTAGGGCGGCATTATAGAGATTCAGCGCTTGGGCTGTGAAAGGCGGTGCGAAAACCGAATCGGTGATTGCGTCGCGTCGGGTAGGGCCCTATCATTCCGCGCTC
>CAZZIQ010000016.1:0-22836 GCA_964654355.1 uncultured Piscirickettsiaceae bacterium | reverse complement strand
TGCCGAAATCGGTGCTGAGCTATGCCCGTGAACGCCTGCATGCGCTTGAAAAACAAGCGGCAGCGCAGCACATTGCCGAGGTGATCGACGAGCATCCGACAAAAACCACGACGCGTGAATCCGAGTCGACTGCACCGCAGTTGTCCTTGTTTGACCCAAGTCAGGCCTTGCGCCTGGCTGTGCGCGATGTCGATCCGGATGCACTCACTCCGCGCGATGCGCTTGAATTGCTCTATCGCTTAAAAGATCTCGAATCCAAACTCTAATTACTTCTCTTTCTTAGGACTTTTTCATGGCAGATTCACCCTACATCGTTGACGTCAACCAAGAAAACTTCGGCGAGGCCGTGGTCGAGGCCTCGATGTCCGTACCGGTCATGGTCGACTTCTGGGCGCCGTGGTGTGGGCCATGCAAGATGTTGATGCCGGTGGTGGAACAGCTGGCTGAGGAATACGCCGGCGGCTTCATCCTCGCCAAGGTCAACGTCGATGAGAATCAACCACTGGCCACTCAGTTCGGCGCGCGTAGCGTGCCAACGGTGAAGATCTTTAAAGAAGGTCGCATTGTGGATGAATTCATGGGTGCGCAGCCTGCTGGTGCGATCCGTGAAATCCTCGACCGACATGTCGCACGCGCATCCGACAACACGCGTGAACACGCCATGCAGCTCGCTCAACAAGGCGACATCGACGGCGCAATGGCGATGTTGAAACAAGCCAATGCCGAAGACCCAAACAACAAACGGATTCGCCAAGACCTCATCACCCTGATGTTCCACAAAGGTGATTTTGATGAGGTTGATGCCGTACTGGGCAGCCTGCCACCGGACGAACGCGAGGCCCCTGAAATGAAAGCGATTGCAGGACGCGTGCGCTTTGCCATGGCGATCAAAGATGCAGATGAACCACCGGTATTAGAAGCGCGCCTCGCCGCCAACCCCAAGGACAGCGAAGCACGGTATCAGCTCGCTGCGTGGAAGGTGGTTGAAGGCGACCTTGAGGCCGGCATGGAGGGCCTCATCGGCCTGATGATGCGCGATCGTGCGTGGGGCGACGACGCTGGGCGTCAATCGCTACTCGCGCTATTTGATCTACTCGGATCGGAAGATCCGATGACGCAAAAGTATCGCCGCAAGATGTTTGCGGCGATGCATTAAATCAGGCGCATCAGTTTTAAACACGTCATCGCGAGTCGCTTGCGGCGCGGCGATCCATTGAGCACATGGATTGCTTCGTCGCTTTACTCCTCGCAATGACGAGGTGGAAATTTCGATCTTCTAATTTTTCTCAGCGACACGATCCAGCGCGTCGGCCAACTTCTCAGCCGGCACATAACCAGGCAGCACGGTGCCATCACTGAGAATCAGCGTTGGTGTCGCATTCACCCCAAACTTGGCCGCAGTCTCAAGACTGAAGCGAATTGGGTGATTGCAATTGCGCTCTGCGGGCTCTGCCCCAGCCTTCGCTTCATCCAAGGCTTGATTGCGATCTTCCGCACACCACACCGATACCGAACGCTGGTATGACGGCGTACCGGCCGGTGTGCGCGGGAACGGCAAATAGCGCACTTCGATACCGCGCTGCAACAAGATCGGCATTTCATCATGCAACTTGCGGCAATACGGACAATCAATGTCGGTAAAGATCGTGACACTGTGTTTTTTGTCTTTCGGGGTGTAGATGATCATGTCCGTCGGGTCCAATGCAGCCAACAACTCGGCACGCACCGCACTTAAACGCTCTTCGGTCAGGTTCATGCCCTTCTCGAGATCAACCAGCTGTCCGCGGAACAAATAACGCCCATCCTGCGAAACGTAGTACAGCTCACTGCCGTAAAGCACTTCATAGATGCCTGGAAATGGCGTGGCTTCAACACGATCCGGTTCGGCTTGCGGAATCGCGTAACGTAAATGCTTCAACAAATCAGGGGGCACATCTGCAGCCATGCTGCTTGTAACCAATCCCATACTCAGTGCCCATCCGGCGATCCATTTCTTCATCATTTCTCTCTGTTTAGAAAAAAGCATTCTGCTTCGTCATTAACCTCGCGGGTGATGCTGCTGGTGCAATTCCTGCAGCCGCGCCTGCGCGACATGGGTATAAATCTGTGTGGTCGATAAATCGCTATGCCCCAACAACATCTGCACGGCACGCAAGTCCGCACCGTGATTGACCAAATGGGTTGCGAAGGCATGACGCAAAGTATGTGGTGACAAATGACCACGAATGCCCGCTTCGACCGCATAACGCCGCAAACGTTGCCAAAAACCTTGGCGGGTCATTCCTGCCCCCCGCGCCGTAACGAACAGGGTATCGGTGGCCCGCCCTTCAAGCAACGCAGGTCGTGACTCTTTTAAATAACGCCCGATCCAATCTAGCGCCACCTCACCCATGGGGACCAATCGTTCTTTGTTGCCCTTGCCGCGCACAATCACCACGCCTTGGCGCAAATTCACTTGATGCAGCGGCAGAGTCACCAGCTCGGATACCCGCAGCCCACAGGCATAGACCAATTCAAGCATGGCGCGATCACGCAAACCAAGCGACTCAAAGACATCGGGAGCCTGTAGCAAGGTTTCAACATCCGCTTCGCTTAACGTAGCCGGCAAGCTGCGTGCAATCTTCGGCGCATCGACCAGACGGGTCGGGTCGTCCGTGCGCACGCCTTCCCGCACCAACCAACGATACAAACGCCTGAGGCTAGTAAGTTGTCGCGCCTGGCTGCGCGCGGAAAAGCCCTGCTGGCCGCGGGCAGCCAGGTAGGCCAGCAAATCCGCGCGCTCGACCGACTGCAAGCCGCTGCCACGCGTATCGAGCCAGACTGCAACTTGACTGAGATCGCTACGATAGGCCGACAAGGTATTGGCAGACAGACCGCGTTCCATCCACAGTGCATCGAGAAAGCGCTCAATCAATTGCAGATCGGCCGCAGACGGCTGCTTGGCGGCTTCGCTCACAGCGACACACCTTCGTGATGCAGCAACCAGCGCTTGCGCTGCAACTCGACGCCCGCTTCTTCCGCGCCGTCATATCCGCCAATGCCCTGTGCACTGACCACACGATGACAGGGCACTAGGATCGGGAGTGGATTGCATCGACAGGCTTGCCCCACGGCACGCGGCGCACTACCCAACTCTTTGGCGAGCTCGCCATAGGTGCGGGTTTCGCCGACAGGAATGTCACACAATGCGCGCCACAGTCGCTGCTGAAATGCCGTACCCAAACCCACCGGGTTGTGGGCACAAGTCACGGCCTGCGCATCCTCGAAGTAATCGCGCAACCAACGCGCAATGGCACGCCCAAAACAACTGCTGGGCTGCGCCGCAGCCTGACCCGCCATTGCGCCCAAGATGATATGTTGCACATGCTCTGCTTCAATCTGCACTTGAATCACACCCAGTGGGCTGGGTAATTCAAACTGATCTGTGTTCTCTGCCGTGGTGCACTGCAACATGGGTCGATTGTAAAAACATTCCAGCAAGGATCGAGAACGCCGAGCAATAAAAAAGCGCCCGAAGGCGCTTCTTTATTCGGAACAGACTCCAACTCAGGAGAGCTTTTCCTTGATACGTGCCGCCTTACCGGTGCGACCACGCATGTAATACAGCTTGGCACGGCGCACATCGCCACGACGCTTGACGTCAATGCCTTCCACCAGCGGGCTGTGGGTCTGGAACACACGTTCCACGCCGACACCATCACTGATCTTACGTACGGTGAAAGACGAGTTCAGGCCCGCGTTTTTCTTTGCGATGACCAGACCCTCAAACGGCTGTAGACGCTCACGATTACCTTCTTTGACCTTGACGCGCACAATCACAGTGTCGCCCGGCGCAAAAGACGGCATTTCGGCCTTCAGCTGCTCTTGTTCAATTTGTTGAATTACGTTCATGGCAAATACCCCAGAAATCAGCCGCGCATTGTAGCGGTGAGATTCCCGAAATGCCAGTGATCGCGGGGGTATTTTGCGGTTTTTTTGGACAGCAATCGCCCCAGAGGGAAAAGTCGCAGAGGCGCCCATCCCGGGCATTCACGGTCCCTACGACCGTGGCTGCCGGGAGGAACGATCTCGCCCGAATTACTGCTTGCTAAGACGGAACTGGAGCACCATTGGCTGGCGCGTGGTCTGCATGTAGCCAAGCGTAAGCTCGCCTTCTGCCGAGAGCTCTCCGGTATAAATGCCGCCCGAGTCAGCGCCGGCGACAACATAACCTGATGCGTCATTCGGGAACACCGTGAACGTTGCGCGAATCGGGGCGCTCCATGGCTCATCCGACTTTTTGCGGTACTGCCAAGTGCCCAATGCGGCTCGACCGTTCACTTCGCTGATGACAATCTTTTCAAACCCTGTCGCGACACGATCACCTTCATAGCCATCGGAGGTTCCGACCCATGTGCCCAGCATCGAAGATGCCATGTCCTGATCAGCAGCATAGGTCATCGGCGATGCCACCCATGCCACAAACAAAAAAGAAGCGGCCAGCGCGATATTTTTAGGAAAAATTCGGTAGTTCATGATTCACCCCTCGTTACAAAAATAATCCATCATCACTCAGAACCTTACGTTCTATTCGTTCGTATCATGTGCATTGCGGAGCAAATCTGGGCGCCGTTTCTTCGTGCGGTCCAACGCTTCTTGACGACGCCAACGAAGGATTTCTGCATGATTCCCAGACAGTAGTACATCTGGCACGCGCTGCCCATCAATTTCTTCCGGACGTGTGTAGTGCGGACAATCAAGTAGCGCCTCCGCAAAAGAGTCTTGTTCGGCAGATTGGGCATCTCCCAAGGCGCCAGGAATGCGGCGGGTTAAGGCATCCATTACAACCATAGCAGGCAGCTCGCCACCGGACAGCACGTAATCACCGATTGAGAGTTCGAGATCGACTTCGCGCTCAAGCAAACGTTCATCTACGCCTTCGTAGCGACCAGCAAGGAAAATAATACGCTCGAGTGGCTGTAAAGCCTCGACCTTGGTTTGCTGCAGCACTTCACCTTGCGGCGAAAGATAGACAACCGGTGCAGGACGCGCATCATCCGCACGCGCCGCATCAATCGCCGCCTTCAGTGGCGCATACAGCATCACCATCCCAGGTCCACCGCCATAGGGACGATCATCCACCGTGCGGTGTTTGTCCGTAGTGAAATCACGTGGATTCCACAACTTCAATTCAATCAGACCGAGATCGATTGCACGACGCGTAATGCCGCTTTCACTGAAAGCCGTAAACATCTCTGGGAAAATTGTGACGACATCGAAGCGCATTAATCGATCACCTTAGAAGTCGGCATCCCAATCAACGCGAATCACACCTTCCGCAAGATTCACGTCCAAGATGTAGGGACCGGGCACCCACGGCACCAAATGTTCTTTCTCAGCGCCTTTCACCACGAGCACATCATTGGCCCCGGTTTCCAGCAAATGATCGACCACGCCCAGTTCAATCTCTTCACGATTGAGCACGCGCAAACCAATCAGATCCGACCAGTAGTATTCGTCTTTCTTCGGTTTCGGTAAGGTCGCACGAGGCACAACGATCTCAGCACCATTCAGCTGGGCAGCCTGATCACGATCGGTATAGCCTTCAAACTGCGCGATAAGGCCCTTGCCTTGCACACGCCACTGTAGGAGTTTGATCGACGCAGGACCCACTGGCGCAGATGCGCGCAGCGTCCACGGCTGATACTTGAACAGGTTTTCTTGAGGCGCGGTGTACGAGCGAATCTTCACCCAACCGCGCACGCCGTAGACGCCGGCGATCTGGCCCACGACGACGAGACGGTCGTCTCCGGAAGTCCCGGGGGCCATCAGAGGAAATTAGGCAGTCGCAGCCTTTTTGGCTTCGCGCACGAGACCGGCAACACGATCGCTTAGCTGTGCACCCTGGGAAACCCAGTGATCCACGCGATCCATGTTCAGCTCAACACGCTTTTCCGCACCACGCGCAACCGGGTTGAAGTAACCCAGCTTCTCGATGAAGCGGCCATCACGCGCATTACGCGAATCGGTAGCGATGACACGATAAAACGGGCGTTTCTTAGCGCCACCACGAGCAAGGCGAATTTTGACCATGCTGAATAATCCTGTAACAAGTTCGGTACGAACACTCCGCGTCATACGGAATGAAAAAAACAAGAAACCGACCTAGGTACTCGCCCGAGGTCGGCTCGATGGCGCGGAATTATAGGGACTCCGCCCCAGAAAAGGAAGAAATCAGAATGGAAAGCGCCCGCCGCCCATACCGCCGCCGAAACCACCCCCCATGCCACCGCCCGGAGGTAGGCCTTTCATGCCCTTCATCGCGCCCAGTTTTTGCGCCATTTTGGCCATCTTGCCGCCTTTCATCTTCTTCATCATTTTCTGCATTTGCCCGAATTGCTTAAGCAACCGGTTCAAATCTTGAATTTGCAGCCCCGCGCCGGCAGCAATGCGACGCTTACGCGAGCCGTTGATCACTTCGGGCTTTTTGCGCTCTTGCGGGGTCATCGAGTCAATCAAGGCCTGCATGCGCACAAACTCGCCATCGTTGACCTGATTCTTCACCGCGTCCGGGATCTCGCCCATACCCGGCAACTTGTCCATCAATGAAGACATGCCACCGAGGTTGCGCATCTGAATCAGCTGCTCACGGAAATCGACCAAGGTGAAGCCCTTGCCCTGCTGCACCTTCTTGGCGAGCTTCTCCGCCTTTTCTTTGTCAACTTTGCGCTCGACCTCTTCGATCAGGCTGAGCATGTCGCCCATCCCCAAGATGCGCGAAGCCATGCGCTCGGGATGGAACGGCTCTAGGGCATCCGTCTTTTCCCCCATCCCGAGAAACTTGATCGGACGCCCAGTAATGTGGCGAATCGACAAGGCCGCGCCACCACGCGCATCACCATCCGCCTTGGTCAGGATCACGCCGGTGAGCGGTAAGGCCTCATGGAAGGCCTTCGCAGTATTCGCCGCATCCTGACCGGTCATGCTGTCGACCACAAACAAGGTCTCGACCGGGTCAATGGCGCCATGAATCGCCTGCACCTCATCCATCATTTCGGCATCGACATGCAGACGACCGGCGGTATCTACGATCAGCACATCGGCGTGCTGGCGTTTGGCCAGATCCAACGCATCGCTCGCAATCTTGACCGGTGATTGGCCGACCTCAGAAGCAACCCAAGTCGCACCCACTTGTTCACTCAGAATGCGGAGCTGTTCAATCGCCGCCGGACGATACACATCGGCACTAACCATCATCACCGATTTCTTCTCACGCTCTTTCAAGAAACGTGCAAGCTTGGCTGCCGAGGTGGTTTTACCGGCACCCTGCAACCCTGCCAACAGAATCACTGCCGGAGGCTGTTGACGTAGATCCAGCGCTTCGTTGTGGGCACCCATCAACTCGACCAGCGCGTCCTGCACGATCTTGATTAGCGCCTGCCCCGGAGTCAGGCTGGTTTGCACTTCTTGACCCAGCGCGCGCGCCTTGATGCCGTCAATAAATTCTTTCACCACCGGCAAGGCCACATCCGCCTCAAGCAGGGCCATACGGACTTCACGCAGCGCGGCAGAAATGTTGTCTTCGGTCAGACGACCTTGGCCACGCAGGTTTTTCAGCGTGCGGGAAAGGCGATCGGTGAGGTTTTCAAACATGGGCACGCATTGTACCGGTCAATACTGGACTGTGCGGTCATTTATGCGATGATCTGCGCGTGAACATTGCACTTCCCGGCGTTCTCGCCGCCCTGCTTTATCTTCTGACCGCAGCGCTACTGGCCCGCAACCTGATGCGTGGTGCCGGCGCGCGCGCGCAACGCGGACTGATTCTGCCGGTGGCGATTGCCTGGTTGCTGCATGGCTTTGTGCTGTATCAACTCGTGGTCAGCCAGTGGATCACGCTCGGCTTCTTCCACGCCCTCTCAGCCTCGAGCTGGCTGTTGGTGAGCATCGTTCTGTTCGCTCGCGGCGGACGCACCCTCGATCCAATTGGCATCGTGGTCTACCCGATCGCCTCGCTCACGCTGCTACTCGAGCTGCGCTTCCCGGCTTCGATCAAAACTCATGTCGCCTCGGCCGCGCTCGACACCCATATTCTGTTCTCGATGTTGGCGTATAGCTTGCTCGGCATCGCAGCTTTACTCGCACTCTTGCTATTGATCCAAGATCGTCAGCTGCGCAACAAACATCCGGGCGGCTTCATGCGCGCGCTACCGCCACTGGCACAAGTCGAAACCTTGATGTTCCGCGTGCTGCGTCTCGGCTTCTTGCTGCTCAGCATCGCGTTGGTGACTGGTTTCATCTTCTTAGAAGACCTGTTCGCACAACACCTTGCCCACAAAACCGTGCTCTCGCTGCTGTCATGGCTGTTGTTTGCTAGCCTGCTATGGGGCCATCTGCGCCATGGCTGGCGTGGTCGTCACGCCGTGCGCTGGTTGCTCGGCGGTTATGTCGCGCTCTTGATCGGTTATTTCGGTAGCAAGTTCGTGCTCGAGGTTCTGCTTACTCAATGAGAGAGCTGCCCCTCAGCCTGCTGTTTGGCCTGCTGATTCTCCTGATCCTGCTCTCGGCGTTCTTCTCGAGTTCGGAAACCGGGATGATGGCGAGCAATCGTTATCGCCTACGCCACCTCGCAAAAGACGGCCATCACGGCGCCAAACGCGTACTCAAATTGTTGGAACGTCCCGATCGACTGATCGGCTTGATCCTGCTTGGCAATAACTTCGTCAACATTCTGGCGTCGTCGATTGCCACCTTAATCGGTCTACGCCTGTTTGGCGACGTCGGCCTTGCCATCGCCACAGGTCTGTTGACCCTGGTCCTGCTGATCTTCGCTGAGGTCGCGCCAAAGACCTTGGCGGCGCTGCATCCGGAGCGCTTGTCGTATGCCACATCGCTTATCTTGCGGCCACTGTTATGGCTCTTGTCGCCGTTGGTCTGGGCGGTAAATCTATTGTCCAACACCGTACTGCGCATGTTCGGCGTCCGCGGCGACAGCGCGATGAATGATGAAGGTGATGCGCTATCGCGCGACGAACTGCGCAGTGTTGTAAATGAAGCCAGCGCATTGATTCCGCCACGACATCGCCGCATGCTGGTTAACATCCTCGACCTTGAGCAAGCGACCGTGAATGACATCATGGTGCCACGTAATGAAATCGTAGGGATCGATCTCAATGACGAATGGGAAGACATCGTCCAACAGTTGCGTACGACCCAACACACCCGCCTACCGGTGTGGCGCGAAGACATCGAAAACCTCGTCGGCATCTTGCACGTGCGCCGTGCTTTGCCATTGTTGCGCGAACAAGCCGACAAGGGTGATCTCGTAGAAGCGGCTCGCGCTGCCTACTTCGTGCCCGAAGCGACGCCGCTGAATACACAGCTGTTGAAGTTCCAAAAAGAACGTCGTCGCATTGGTATTGTGGTGGATGAGTATGGAGACATTCAGGGCCTGGTTACCCTCGAAGACATCTTGGAAGAGATCGTCGGTAAGTTCACTACTGAAACCAGCGACAGCGTCGAAGAAGCCGAAGCACAAGACGATGGCAGCTACATGGTGGATGGCAGTGCGCTGCTGCGCGAGCTTAATTACGCGCTGCGCTGGGAATTTCCGACCGATGGACCGCGCACACTGAATGGCCTCATCCAAGAACATTTGGAGTCCATCCCAGAACCGGGCACCAGTCTGCGTGTCGCCGGTTATCCAATGGATGTAATCCAAGTATCCGACAACCAGATCAAACGCGTGCGCATCTATCCAGCCTTACGGCAAAAAGACTAAGACAGAAATCGACGTGCGTCGACGCGGGGAACGTTAAGCCGACTGGGTTTTGGCGGTCGTCGTAAAGCCATCCATGGCGACTCCAGCGCGGCTTCCCTGCCGCACAGGCCGCCAAACCCAACTCGGCTCAACGCAGAAGACTCAAGAAACCAATCTTGCTTAGCGCAGCCGCTCCAGCGCCTCGCTCAGGCGCTTCACAGCAAAGACCTCTAGGCCTTCAATTTTTTTGCGTGGTGCATTGGCTTGCGGCACCACGGCGCGGGTAAAGCCATGCTTAGCGGCTTCGCGCAAACGCTCTTCGCCACCCGGCACCGGGCGCACTTCGCCCGCTAATCCAATCTCGCCGAACACCACCAAGCCTTCTTGCATCGGCTTATCGCGCAGACTGGAAAGAATCGATGCCAACACGGCGAGATCTGCAGCCGGCTCAGTCACGCGTACGCCACCCACCACGTTTACAAACACATCTTGTCCCGCTGTGGCCACACCTCCATGACGGTGCAACACCGCTAACAACATCGACAGGCGATTTTGCTCAAGCCCCAAGGTGACACGCCGCGGATTACCAAGTGAGCTGTCATCCACTAAGGCTTGTAGCTCCACCAATAATGGACGCGTGCCCTCGCGTGTAACCAAGGTCACACTGCCCGACACCGGTTCATCATGACGTGACAAAAAGATTGCCGAAGGATTGGCAACTTCTTTCAGACCGGATTCGGTCATCGCAAACACACCGAGCTCATTGACTGCGCCAAAGCGATTCTTGATCGCACGAATCACGCGATAGCGGCTGCCGCCCTCACCTTCGAAATACAACACGGTGTCGACCATATGCTCGAGTACGCGCGGGCCGGCCAACGCGCCTTCTTTGGTGACATGACCAACAAGAAATACGGTTGTGCCCGTTTGCTTGGCATAGCGCACTAACCGCGCCGCACTCTCGCGCACCTGTACCACCGAACCCGGTGCCGAACCCACTTCTTCCGTATGAATGGTTTGAATCGAGTCGATCACCATCACCTGTGGCCGCAGGCGTTGGGCTTGTTCCAACACCAACTCGACAGCAGTTTCGGTCAACAACTGTAAGGCATCCACCTTGAGTCCAAGACGCTGCGCACGCAATCCCACTTGGCGCACGGATTCTTCACCGGTGACGTATAGCGTGGGCATTTGTGCGGACAACTGCGCGAGGGTTTGCAGCAACAATGTTGACTTACCAATCCCTGGATCACCACCAAGCAACACGACCGAGCCTGGCACCATGCCACCACCTAACACCCGATCGAGTTCGGGTAAACCGGTCGCAACCTGTGTCTCCGGGCTGATCTCTATCTCACCCAACTTAACCACTTGCGCGGCTTCGCCAGCGTAGCCCACTGTGCCTTTCGCTTTGCCTGAAGTCTTGGCCGGCACGAACTCGGTCATGCTGTTCCAGGCACCGCAGGCCGAACATTGCCCGGACCACTTCGGTGCGGTCGCGCCACACTCGTTACAAACAAATTCGGTTTTGCCTTTGGTCGCCATATTGAATCTATCAGTCCACCCAAACCCGCGGTACGCGCGCAGTCACACCGGTCAGCACGGTATACGGAATCGTTCCAATCGATGCCGCCAGATTTTCGAGCGGCAGACCCTCGCCCCATAACACCACTTCATCGCCAATCTGGGCGTGCGGTTGCGCACGCAAATCCACGCTCAACATATCCATCGAGACGCGACCAATCACAGGGACAGGCTTGCCATTCAACAAAACCTGCGTCCCGCTAGAAACCTCACGCGGATACCCATCACCATAACCACACGCTACGACGCCCATCAGCATTGCCTCGGGTGCAATCCACGTCGCGCCATAGCCGACCGCATCACCTGGATGAAGGTGCCGCACACTCATCAGGGCACTCTTCAACGTCATAACTGGACGCAGTTCGGTTGCTGCCTGCGAAGCATTGCTGACAAAGGGATTCATGCCATACAGCGACACGCCGGGACGAATGACATCATGATGCGCTTCAGGCCAGGCCAACGTCGCAGCGGAATTCGCCGCACTGCGCAATCCACCCACGCGAGGCAATGCAGCAAACGCTTCGAGCTGTGCCTGAGTTGCAGCATCGCCGGGCGCATCCGCACAGGCTAAGTGTGTCAGCCAATGTATTGCGCTGACTTGTGGCAGCTGTTGTACCGCGCGTGCAAGCGCCGCAGCCGCATCCAAATCGATGCCCAAGCGATGCATGCCGGTATCGATTTTGAGCCAGATCGAAAGCCCAGAAACTGAAGCAGCCCGAAGAATCTCGAGCTGGCTGGGATGATGCAACATCAACCATAGATTCAATGCCGCTGCAGCCTCCACCTCCGCCACCGAGTCAAAACCACCCAATAGGCTAATCGGTTGCTGCAGTCCTGCATTGCGCAAAGTCTGTGCTTCTTCCAGGGTCGTGACGGCCCAATGCTGAACCTGCGCATCCAAAACCTTGGCGCACGCAACCATGCCATGTCCATAGCCATCCGCTTTGATCACGGCCATCACCGCCGTGCTGGGTGCGGCCTGCTGTAAAACGTTGAGGTTGTGTTGAAGTGCTGAGCGCGACAGCTCGGCACGAGTGGCTCGCGACATATTCTAGTCAGTAGAGTTCTGGCACTTATTCACCATAATTTTCGTAGCCATAGCTTTCACGCGCTAAGTTTTCAAAGCGCGTGTATTCGCCACGGAACGAAACGCGCACAGTACCGATGGGCCCATTACGCTGCTTGCCAATAATGACTTCGGCGGTACCCCGATCCGGCGAGTCTTCGTTATAGACCTCG
The DNA here is from genome assembly GCA_964654355.1 of uncultured Piscirickettsiaceae bacterium. Taxonomy (GTDB): domain Bacteria; phylum Pseudomonadota; class Gammaproteobacteria; genus CAZZIQ01. Next base: position 10,274 of record CAZZIQ010000016.1, on the reverse strand, counting down.
TCACGATAGAGAAAAAGAATCACATCGGCGTCTTGCTCAATTGAGCCGGATTCACGCAAATCCGACATCACGGGCCGCTTATTCGGGCGTTGCTCCAGCGAGCGGTTGAGCTGAGAAAGTGCAATCACCGGGACTTCTAGTTCTTTAGCGAGTGCTTTCATGCCGCGAGAAATTTCGGCAATTTCATTGGCGCGGTTGTCGCCCGAACCCGGTGCACGCATGAGCTGCAAATAATCCACCACAATCATGCCGAGACCACGCTCACGCTTTAAACGACGCGCACGTGCACGCAGATCAGTTGGGGTGAGCGCAGGCGTATCGTCAATGTAAATGGGCGCGCTCTGCAGAAGAGTTGTCGCCGAAACCACTCTTGGCCAATCTTCGTCTTCCAGCTTTCCGGTGCGCAGACGCGAAGCATTGATACGACCAAAAGACGACATCATACGCATCGCCAATTGCTCGCTTGGCATTTCCATACTAAATACAGCAACCGGCATCTCTTGCTTAATCGCCGCATACTCAACTAAGTTCATTGAAAATGCGGTCTTACCCATCGAGGGACGGCCTGCAACAATGACCAAATCACCTTTTTGCAAACCGCTGGTACGATCATCCAGATCATTAAAACCGGTCGCAATCCCTGTGATGTTGGTGCCACTTTCGGACAAAATATCAAGCCGCTCGACCGCTGCGCGCACCAGATCGTCCATCGAACGGAAACCTTTCTTGCCGCGCTTACTTTGATCTGCAATCTCAAACAACTTGCGCTCGGCTTCATCCAACAGATCCGTTACCGGACGGCCTTCCGTCTCAAACGCCAGCGTACTGATTTCACCCGAAACGCTGATCATCTGACGCAAGACTGAGCGCTCCCGCACAATGTCGGCGTAGTGCCGGATATTGGCAGCACTGGGTACATTACGTGCGAGTTCGGCAAGATACGTTAGTCCGATCTCATGCTCTGCAATTCCGTTTTGGACAAACCAATCTGAAACCGTCAGAACATCCGCTGCTCCGCTGTTTTCGGACAGTGCCGCGATGGCACGAAAAATCAAACGGTGATCTTTGCGATAGAAATCGGCTTCCGTAACGCGATCCGCCACTTCTTCCCACGCCGCGTTATCGAGCATGAGTCCACCCAAAACCGACTGCTCAGCTTCAATACTTTGCGGTGGCAGGCGCTCGGCGACACCACGCGCAGCAGCGGCATAAGCGCTGGTCTCACGTGCAACGTTCCCCTCAATGGCGCGGATGGACTCCGACATGCCGACTCACTCCCTTTTCTTGAACGGATCTTGCGATCTGATCGATGTATTTTTTTGTACCGAAATTTACGCGAGCCCGAACGAGCTCATTCAAGTAAGAGTACGCGCAAAGCCATGGAACCGAAACCGTGAAATTCTCTCTCAACACTGGTTTCCTGGCTCTGCGCGAACACCCCTGAGAGAATTGATGAAAAATTCATCAAATAAGTCCTCGTTAGCAGTTGATTGAAAAATTTCATAGGGGCATACTCAACCGCAGAAAAAACCAAGCAAAGCACTTGGTTACCAGCCCGTAAAGTCTGGAGCAAACGAGGATGAGATGGAGAGGATCATGGAAGAGACGTTAAGCATTGCTCAAGCCGCTCGTCGCCTAGGCATCCCCCGCGCGACCTTACAAGCACGGATCCAAAACGGTGATGTTCCCTGTTTCGAAGGCCGCGTCCACCTGGATGCGCTCAAAGCAAGCTTTCCTGAAGCCAGCGCGCTCTCGGCCTCACCCGATCTCGAACGCATGCAATTCATCATGGATCATGCCTTCCTGAATCGGGTCCAGACTGCGCACCTACCCGATATTCACAGTGCCATGGGTCAGATTCGTCGCTTGCGGATGGACGTTCGACAGCTGACTGAAAAGAATCAGGCCTACCGCCTTCTTATTACTGAACTGACTGAACAGCTGCGTGCTGCCCAAGAACGATGCGACCAAAAACAACGGCGTGTGCTCGACGAAATGATTACCTGGATCGCTGGGCGTATGGACGCGGCCAATGAGCTACCGGGTTCGCATACTGCCCAGCGGGGCTGAGTTCGACGCCGAAGCCGGCGACAGCCTTCTCGAAGCCGGATTGCGCACCGGCGTAAATCTACGTTACCGCTGTGAAACGGGCACCTGTGGCCACTGCATTGCGCGGCGTGTTTCTGGTCAGGTCGAACAAACGGCTCCGCACGACTTCTATATTCCAGAACGGCATGACACCCAAGATTTGTTCTTGTTGTGTCGCCATGCCGCGCGTAGCGATCTCGAGATCGAAGCACAGCTGCTCGATGACCCCGCAATCATTCCCACACAAAACATTCTGACCCAAGTCCGCAAGATTGAAGCGCCGGAAAAAGATCTGCGTATCGTGCACTTGCGCACACCACGCTCACAAACGCTGCAATTTCTGGCCGGCCAGAAAGTGACCCTGAAGTGGCAAGGACTGGAACGTATTGCGGCTCTTGGCAGCTGCCCCTGCCGCGGCATGGAACTCGAAGTTCATCTGCGTGATCGAGGGGATGACTTCTCCAGAGGCGTATTCGAACATTGGGCCCGCGGCAGCGAAGTCACAATTGAAGGGCCCAGTGGTCAGTTTGTATTGCAAGAAGACACACCGCATGCACTGACCTTCCTCGCTTGGGACACCGATTTTGCGCCGGTGCGCAGCCTTATTGAACACGCGATCGCGGTTGAGCACCCCAAGCCGATCCGCCTGGTCTGGGTGACCGCAGCAAAAACGCCGTACATGAATAATCTGGCACGCAGCTGGGTTGATGCGTTAGAAGACTTCACGTACGTGCCGCTTCAACTTACGGCAAATGCATTCAAGCCCTCCTATTCCGCTCTGGCCCGCGCATGGCATCAAAATATGGGCGAACTGGAACAAGCCGACATGTACATTGCCGGACCCGTAGAAGCGAGTCAGTTCTTGTTGGAATTGGTGAACAAATCCGGCGACGACCCTGCACGCATCTTTCGCCTACGCAGCGCATCGAGTCAGTAACAGCGCACCACAATCCCTGTATCCGGCTCTTCCCCGCGCATGAAGGACGCAAAGCTCGCTAAGCTGGTTTCAGCAATGTTGGCCAAGGCCTCGCGTGTGAAGAAGGCTTGATGCGGCGTCACCAATACATCTTCGCGCGCCATCAATTTCTGCAGTAATGCGTCATCTGGCGGTGCTTTGGAATGATCGGCAAAGAACAACCCAGCTTCATGCTCGTACACATCCATCGCATAACCGCCGAGACGGCCTTTCTCCAAGGCTTCGAGTACTGCTTGAGTATCCACAACCGGTCCACGCGCGGTATTCACCAACAACGCATCTGGACGCATCAATGCCAGCGCATCACGATCGATCAAATGCCGCGTCGGCGCACACAATGGGACATGCACGCTCAACATCTCGCTTTCGCTCAGTAACATTTCGCGCGTGACATAACGAACGCCACGCGCTTCAAGCGCTGCATCGGGCGCAAAATCATGCGCCAACACTGTTGCGCCATAGCCCAACAAAATCTCGGCCGTCACCCGACCAATCCGCCCCGTACCAAACACCCCGACAGTACTCGAAGAGAGATCCCGCCCCAATAAGCCTTCCAATGCAAAGTTCCACTGCGCAGTGCGCAGGGTTGCCGACTTGAGACGACGATTGAGCGCTTGCAGTAACAACACCGCATGTTCAGCAATCGCATGCGGCGAATAGGCGGGTACGCGGGCTACGCCAAGACCTATCTCTTTGGCTGCAGTCTCATCAAGGTGGTCATAACCGGCACAGCGCAGCAGAACGAATTGAACGCCAGCGATTTGTAGTGCAGTAAGCGTCGCCCGATCCAAACGATCATGAACAAACACGCACACACCCTCGGATCCCTGCGCCAGCACGGCGGTGTCCTGGTTGAGCGACTCGGTTAGGAAGTGAAGCGTGATTCCCCGCGCGGCGTTGGCTTGCTCTAACGCATCGCGATCATAGTCATGCGTACTGAATACCGTGAGTTTCATGTCCGCATTCTGCCCTAAGTCCGCCGCATCCGGGCAAAGAAAAAGGCGGCCGAAGCCGCCTTTTTCCGTCTCTGCAGAAACTTAGGCTTCCGGCGCGATTTCGAGAGTGATCTCGATCAGTACATCCGTATGCAGTTGCACACCTACGGTGTGCTCGCCCGTGCTGCGCAACGCACCGTTCGGAAGACGGACTTCCGCCTTCTTGAGGTCCGCGCCTGCCGCAGTCACAGCCGCAGCGATTTCAGCAGCACCCACAGAGCCAAACAGCTTGCCTTCATCACCAGCAGCGTGGGTAATGCTGATCTTCAACGCAGTAATGGCATCCGCGCGCGTTTGCGCCTTCGCCAATGCTTCCGCTGCAGCCTTTTCGAGTTCGGCACGACGTGCTTCAAACTCGGCCAAATTATTGGGGGTGGCCGGCTTCGCCTTGCCTTGCGGGATCAGAAAGTTCCGCGCATAGCCTGGCTTGACCGTGACCTTGTCCCCGAGTTGTCCCAGGTTAGCTACCTTTTCGAGCAGGATCACATCCATGAGCTTCTCCAGTTATCCGTTCAAATAATCAATCGTCCGTCTCAAAAGCCGAATCGCATGCAGACGGCACATGCGGGCTAAAACTTTTACTCTTAATCCGGCTTGTTGTTCCCGTTCTTACGCAACGCACGCGCGCGAAAGTCCATCCAACGATCGGTAAAGCCTAGCAAGGCCAACACCAACATCGCTGGATTGAAGAACAACACCAACAACACATACAGGCCTGGCAACCACATCGCTGCCCCGCCATGAATCCCCAACAGGCCATGCACGACGGCAAGACCCTGCAAGAAGTACAACGTCAGCACGACTTGCAACATGTCCGCGAACAAACCCTGGCCGCCGTTCATGACTCCCAATACCCCCAAGCCAACCGTGATCCAGTACAGCGGCATGCTTAAGCGCAGCGCATGAAACTCTTCACGAAAGCCACCTGGGTTGAACGCTGCGGCTTGCAGCGCACGAGCCAACAACAGTGACACAACCAAGCCGAGCACCGTGGACATCCCAATTTGTCCAACCCAACCCGGCAGCGGCGATTCAGCCAATACCGCCAACATCTCGCTCATCGCCGGCATTAAGTCCGGCATCTCTTGCAGGGTTGTCATCATGCCAACCCACAATTGATCTGGATTGCCCTCACTCAGGACATAGAGCAGTAACACTGGCAACAGACCAAACGCCCCGGCCAACTCCAATGCACCCGAAAGCGAACGCGAACGTCGTAGCTGCAGCGCAATCAACCACACCGGCAACCACATAAACGCAGCAAAGAGCAAACCGACATGCGCTGAGCCACCGAGATACAACGCAAACAGTGCCAGCAATACACCAACGCCGACAATCTGAAGTACGCCTTCACGCGCACCCTCACGCAATGTGACCAACGCAATCACTGCGCTGCCCAGATTGACCAGGGGAAACAGAAAGGTCAGTAACGTCCCAACGAGGGTCGATGCAAAGGCCTGCGCACGTCCGCGCAGGATGAATCGAGCCAGTGCCTGCATGACAAACTCCCTACACCGCTAGGCGAAGCCAGCGGTGCAGCATACATACTCAGATCTTGTGACGATCGGTGTATGGAATCAGCGCCAGGAACCGTGCCAATTTGACCGCACGGGTCAATGCACGCTGGGTTGGGGCGCTGTTACCGGAAATACGGGACGGAACGATCTTGCCCGCTTCAGTGACATAGTCACGCAGCAAATCTACGTTCTTGTAATCGATTTCGCCTGCGTCCTTACCAATCGGACCTGGGCCGCTCGGACCGCGGCTACGACGACGTACGGGTGCACCTGCCATGATGAATCTCCTAAATCTGTAATGAAAACGATGAGGTTACGAATTAGGCCGCGTCGCGGTCGTCATCGTCATTGTTGTCTGCGTTATCGTCACTGTCTGCATTATCGCCATCCCGTGGCGCACGATCGCCACGGTCGCCGCGATCACCACGCGCAGCGCGTTCACGCTCACGTTCGGCATCACGCTCGATCTTCTTCAGCATTGCAGATGGACCAGTAATCGCCTTGTCCTTGAGCAGAACAATGTGACGCATGACCGCATCGTTGAACTTGAACAGTTCGGTGATTTCATCGATGACCGAGCTCGGGCATTCAACGTTCATCAAAACATAGTGTGCTTTGTGCACCTTGTTGATCATGTAGGCCAATGGACGACGGCCCCAATCTTCCAAGCGGTGCATTTTGCCGCCAGCGGCTTCGGCCATGCTCTTATAGCGGTCGATCATGCCAGCAACCTGGTCGCCCTGATCAGGGTGGACCATGAATACAACTTCATAGTGACGCATGTGATTCTCCCTACGGGTTTGCCTGCGATCCGTCACAGATGCACAAGCAGGGTTAGCAAAAGAGCGCGCATTCTAGCCATGAGCAGGCGAAAGAACAAGAAAAAACCGCATCAAACTCACGAAAAATCAAGCACTTCGGCCGCATCGATTGAGCAGCCGCCAATCCCGACGAAAGGAGTGCAGTTTTGCGCTACAGTGTGCGCCGATGCACAGCCACAATGGACCGCACCCCCACCCGGAACACCGCCACGAGCACGCCACCAACGCGCATGCCGTAGCGCAGACCTTACTGAGCGATCTGCGCTCCATCCTGCCGGAAGATGCCGTAATCGCTGACGAAGCCGAGCTGCGCGCCTACGAATGCGACGGGCTCTCGGCCTATCGCCAACTGCCGCGGGTCGCAGTGTTACCGCGCAGCGTGACACAGGTCCAGGCCGTGATGAAGCTGTGCCATCGCCTGCAGATCCCGGTCGTCGCACGCGGAGCCGGCACCGGGCTCTCTGGGGGCGCACTCCCGCACCCAGAAGGCGTCTTGCTCAGCCTTGCCCGTTTTACCGAAATTCTTGAGGTGGACGCCGCACGCCAGCGCGCCCGGGTGCAGCCCGGAGTCCGCAATCTCGCCATCTCCGAGGCCGCCGCACCGCATAACCTCTATTACGCCCCAGACCCCTCCTCACAAATCGCCTGCACCATCGGCGGCAATGTGGCCGAGAACTCAGGTGGCGTGCACTGCCTGAAATATGGCCTAACCGTGCATAACCTGGTCGAAGTCAAGATTGTCACCATGGACGGCGAACTGCTCACCATCGGCAGCGAAGGTCTTGATGCAGCCGGGTACGACCTGCTTGCCCTGTTCACCGGCTCCGAAGGCATGCTTGGCGTAATCGTTGAAGTTACGGTGCGGCTATTGCCAAAACCAGAACGCACTCAAGTGGTGCTGGCCGCATTTGATGATGTGGCAAAAGCCGGTCAGGCCGTCGGCGACCTCATCGCTGCCGGGATCATTCCTGCGGGGCTTGAGATGATGGATCGACTCGCCATTCAAGCGGCAGAAGATTTTGTGCATGCTGGTTATCCCACGGATGCCGCCGCAATCTTACTCTGCGAACTGGATGGCTCGAATGCCGAAGTCTCGCAACAAATCTTTCAGGTGCGCGAACTCTTGGTAAAAGCCCAGGCCACGGAAGTGCGCACCGCCAAAACCGAAGATGAGCGCGTCCGTTTTTGGAAAGGCCGCAAGAATGCGTTCCCTGCCGTAGGCCGTATTTCGCCCGACTATTACTGCATGGATGGCACCATCCCGCGCAAAAACCTGCCGCGTGTCTTACAACAAATTGAAGCCTGGTCCGATGAATACAAACTACGCGTCGCCAATGTGTTTCATGCCGGCGATGGCAACCTGCACCCCTTGATTCTTTACGATGCGAATACCCCAGGCGAACTCGAACGCACCGAAGAATTCGGTGGCAAGATTCTCGAACTCTGCGTCGAAGCCGGCGGCACCATTACGGGTGAGCATGGCGTGGGCATCGAAAAGATCAATCAGATGTGCACACAATTTGAAAGCGATGAACTCACCCAATTTCATGCCGTGAAGCATGCCTTCGATCCACTGGGCCTATTGAACCCAGGTAAGGCGGTGCCGACCCTGCATCGCTGTGCCGAATTCGGCGCCATGCATGTGCATCATGGCGAAGTGCGCTTCCCTGAGCTTGACCGTTTCTAAGCATGAACGAACACGACCTTACGGCTGAGTTGCAGGCTCGCGTGCGCGAAGCGCATGCGCATCGCTTTGCTTTGCGTATACAAGGCGGCAACACCAAGGCGTTTTATGGTGAAACCCCACGCGGCGAAGTACTCGACCTAGGCGCGCACCAGGGGGTAATTCATTACGAGCCCACCGAGCTGGTCATCACCGCACGGAGCGGCACCCCTTTGCGTGAGATTGAAGCGCTCTTAGAGGAACACAACCAACAACTCACATTTGACCCACCTCACTTCGGCGACAGTGCGACGCTGGGCGGCACGCTCGCCTGTAACTTTTCTGGCCCCAACCGTGTTAGCGCCGGTGCTGCACGGGATGCTGTGCTCGGTACGCGCATCCTCAATGGCGAAGGCAAAGACCTGAAATTTGGTGGCGAAGTGATGAAGAATGTTGCCGGTTATGACGTATCACGCTTGATGTGCGGCGCATTGGGTACGCTGGGGGTTTTGCTGGAGACCTCACTCAAAGTACTGCCGAAGCCTGAATTCGAGGAAACACGCATTTATGAACTCAGCCCGAGCAAAGCGCGCAAGTGGCTCAACGAACTGGGACGCAAACCCTTGCCCATTGTTGCCAGCGCTATGCTCAATCAAAAACTCTACCTGCGTTTTGCAGGAAGCAGTGCCGCCATTGAAGCAACCCGCCATGGTCTTGGTGGGGAGCGCAAAGCCAATTGTCAGGATTTCTGGCATGGCTTGCGTGAGCATCAACATGCGTTCTTTACACACGAGCTTCCTCTCTGGCGCGTGTCCATCGACCCACTTGCAGAACAGCCCGAGACCTGGGGCGAGGTTGCGCAAGAATGGCACGGTGCATTGCGCTGGCTGCATGCACCCTTATCCGAAGCAAACGCGATTCGCACCTGGGCGGCAGCACACGGCGGGCATGCCACCTTGTTCCATAAAAAGAACGTAGCGGCCGATTGTGCACCCGTTTTTCAACCGCTCAGTGACGGACTCTTGCGCGTACATCGCAACCTCAAACAGGCGTTTGATCCCGCCGGTATTCTCAATCCAGATCGTCTGATTCCGGGGCTATAGCCAGCAACTCTGATGCAAACCCAGCTCCTCCCCGAATATCAGCGTAGCGCAGCCGGCCAAGAAGCCGAATCCATCCTGCGTGCCTGCGTGCATTGCGGCTTCTGCACCGCTACATGCCCAACCTATCAATTGTTGGGCGATGAACTCGACGGTCCGCGCGGTCGGATTTATCAAATCAAACAAGTCTTAGAAGGCGCAGCGATCAATCGCGCCACTCAAGAGCATCTCGACCGCTGCTTAACTTGTCGCGCCTGCGAAACGACCTGTCCTTCCGGCGTGCGCTATAGCCGACTGTTAGAAATCGGACGCGAGTTACTCGAAACCAAGATCGCACGGCCATTGCATGAGCGCGTCCAACGCAGACTGTTGCGACTGATCTTGCCGCACCCGAAACGCTTCGCCCTTTTGCTGCGCATCGGACAAACCCTGCGCCCGCTCTTGCCCGGCGCACTCCAGCGCAAGATTCCGCTGCGCCAACACACGCAGACGCTGCCGCGTGAATCACTGGCGCGCCGCATGTTGTTGCTCGAAGGCTGCGCGCAATCCAGCGCAACCCCACAAACCAACGTGGCGGCACGCCGGGTCTTCGCCAAGCTCGGGGTTCAACTCGTCTCCAGCGCGGAAGCCGGCTGTTGCGGTGCGGTCAGTCAGCATTTGTCCGCCAGCGAAGAAGCCAAGAATCAGATTCGTAAAAACATTGATGCCTGGTGGCCAGAGATTGAAAACGGCGCTGAAGCCATCGTGATCACAGCCAGCGGGTGCGGCGTTCAAGTCAAAGACTATGGCCATATCCTCAAAGACGATACGGCGTATGCCGACAAAGCGAAGCGTGTGGCTGCGCTCGCGAAAGATGTCAGCGAAGTGCTTGAACCATTGCTGGACACGCACCTTGCACAGCAACCATTAAAGAAAAAACCACACAAGACCATCGCCTTCCATTGCCCCTGCACGTTGCAACATGGACAGCAACTCAATGGCGTGGTCGAGCGTATTTTAGAAAGAATCGGTTATGCCCTACCCACCATCACCGATAGCCATTTATGCTGTGGCTCAGCGGGCACCTATTCCCTGCTTCAGCCTGAACTTTCGCAGCAGCTACTGAAAAACAAAC
>CAZZIQ010000015.1:0-27164 GCA_964654355.1 uncultured Piscirickettsiaceae bacterium | reverse complement strand
CGTCAGCCACGCTTCAGAATTCGACCTTGTTCGCGCTTCCAGTCGCGTTCTTTGAGGTCAGCGCGCTTGTCATGGGCCTGCTTGCCTTTGGCAAGACCTACGTCAAGCTTGGCGCGACCTTTGCTCCAGTACAGCGCGAGTGGGATGAGGGTGTAGCCTTTGCGCTCGACCAGACCGATGAGCCGGTCCAGCTCGCGTCGATGCATGAGCAGTTTGCGTGTGCGAAGTGGGTCGGGACGAATGTGGGTCGAGGCGGTGGGGAGCGGGGTGATGGTGCAGCCGAACAGATAGGCTTCGGCTTCGCGCACCGTGACATAGCTTTCCGCGAGCTGAACACGGCCTTCGCGCAGGCTTTTGACCTCCCACCCTTCGAGCACGAGCCCCGCTTCGAAGCGTTCTTCGATATGGAATTCATGCTTGGCTTTGCGATTCAGCGCGATGGTGCTGCTGCCACTGCCGGTTTTTTTATTGGTTTTGCCCGATTTAGCCATGCGCGGATTGTAGGGGTTTGGCTGCGTATTGCATGCTTTTGTCTGGATTTCTTCTGAAAGCGTGCGGCAGTTCGCGTAGGATCTCGTTCTAGTAAAAAACGCAGAACGTAGGTTTGGAGGGTGCGGAATGCAGGCAGCTACGAATGCAACACTGAATGAATGGTTCGGCACGATCAATGGCTATCTCGCCGAGGTGATCTTTTTTGATGTGATGCCAGGTGAGGCGAGTTTCCCCTTCATTGTGGCCTGGCTGATTATTGGGGCGATTTATCTTACGGTGCGGATGGGCTTTATCAATTTCCGCCTGCTTAGACACTCCATACATATCTTGCGTGGGCGTTACGCCACGCCCCATGCGGCGGGCGAGACCACACCGTTTCAGGCATTAACTACAGCGCTCTCTGCCACCGTCGGCCTCGGTAATATCGCCGGTGTTGCGATTGCGATCAGTATTGGTGGCCCCGGCGCCACTTTCTGGATGATTGTTGCAGGTTTTCTTGGAATGACGTCCAAGTTTACCGAGGCCACGCTGGCGCAGATGTATCGTGAGGTGCGGCCGAATGGCTATGTGATGGGCGGCGCGATGGAATATCTCTCGCGCGGCTTTGCGGAGAAGGGCTACAAACGTCTCGGCTATGGCCTTGCGGTGTTGTTTTCGTTGCTCACCATCGGCGGTTCGCTCGGTGGTGGTAATGCGTTTCAGGTTAGTCAGGCGCTGGGTGCGGTCAAACAATTGGTGCCGCCCTTGGCGGAGGATCCTTGGATTTTTGGTGTGTTGATGGCGTTCTTGGTGGGGGTTGTCATCATTGGTGGGATTCGACGGATTGCACAGGTTGCGGAAGCGATTGTGCCAACCATGGTGGGGATTTATCTGCTTGCAGCCATTTGGATCATCGGCGCGCATGCCAGTGAAGTGCCTGCCGCATTTGCACTCATTATTGAAAAAGCCTTCTCGCTTGAAGCAGGTTTTGGCGGTTTGATTGGCGTAATCATCATGGGCTTTAAGCGCGCAGCATTTTCAAGCGAGGCTGGCTTGGGTTCTGCGGCGATTGCGCATGCCACCGCTCAATCTGCCTATCCCGTGCGTCAGGGTATTGTGGCGTTGCTTGAGCCTTTTATTGATACCGTGGTCATCTGTACGATGACTGCCTTGGTCATCCTCCTCACGGGCGTGTGGAATGATCCGCAGTATGCGACCCTCATTGATGCCAACCAGGGAGCGGCGTTGACTTCAGCAGCCTTCGGTTCAGTGATCAGCTGGTTCCCCTATATTCTCTCTCTGTCAGTTGCTTTGTTTGCGTACTCAACCATGATTTCTTGGTCGTACTATGGCGAGCGTTGCTGGACCTTCTTGTTCTCAGAGCGCTATTCCGAAGTGTATCGCTGGATTTTCTTGACCTTTGTGTTGGTTGGGTCGATCACCAGTGCGAGCAATATTCTCGATTTCAGTGACTTGATGATGTTGGCGATGGCCTTCCCGAACTTCATTGCCCTGTACATGTTTAGTGGCAAGGTGCGTCGTGCTCTCGACAGTTATGTTGAGCGCTTGCGCTCAGGCGAACTGGATCGCGAAGCTGAAGAGGCGCGCGCCTTGGATCGAGCTGCATCCTAACGATTCGTATGTTGGTACAACGTTCCGCATTGGTTCCATATTCCGCGCACAGCATGTTTGCGCTGGTCGATGATGTTGCGACCTATCCACAATTCTTGCCGTGGTGTGCTGCGAGTGAAGTGCGGACGGTTGAAGATCCAATTATGGAGGCAGGGATCACCATCGGTTATCGCGGTCTGAATCAAGCCTTCGTGACGCGCAATCTGCGCGAACGAAACGACCAAAATGCGCGGATCGAAATGCAATTGCTGGATGGGCCTTTCCGGCATCTGCATGGCTTGTGGCAGTTTCAGGTCCTGCGCGAAGATGCGAGTAAAGTGTTGTTGGATGTTGAGTTTGAATTTTCCAACAAGGTTCTGGGTGCAGTGGCAGGACCCGTGTTCAGTCAGATTGTCGGTTCGTTGGTGGATGCTTTTGTGAAACGTGCGGAGCAGGTGTATGGCCAGCAGTGAAACAAATGTGATGACGATTGAAGTGGCCTATGCCTTACCGCAGCGCCAAGAAATTGTCGCAGTCGAGGTGCCGATTGGCAGCACGGTGCAGCAGGCCGCGGCACTTAGTGACATCGTTCGGCATTTTCCAGAGATTGATCTCGCTTCGGCCAAGATGGGGATTTTTGGCAAGGTCGCTAAGGGCGATACCGTGTTGCAGGCCGGTGACCGTATTGAGATTTATCGCCCGTTGATTGCCGATCCGAAAGCCGTGCGTAAGCAGCGTGCCGCCGAAGGCAAAACGATGAAAAAGGGCGGCGGTGACGCGGACGACGTTGCGGCAGCGGAATAAAGCCTACGGCGTCTCGCTGATCGGCGTGCCCACCGTTACTTCAGCTTGGGCTTGCGGTTGTGGGATGGTGTCCCCCTCGATGCGCACCAGCTCATCGTTTTCAAAGAACAATGACATGCGCTGTTGTGTGGTTTCACCCTTGCCCAGCTTCACGCGATGAAAGTAGTCCCAACGATTCTGATGGAATACATCGACGATCAGCGGTGATCCCAGCAAAAACCGAACCTGACGCGTGCTCATGCCCGGTTTGAGTTGGTCGATTTGTTCTTGTTCAAGGATGTTGCCTTGATGGACGTCCACCTTGTACACGCCGGGCAGCCCCGGCACTTCGATGTCGCGTAATGCATCGTATTTCTCACTCACCCAGGAACATCCACTGAGTGCGGCAAGGCCGAAGCTCAGAGCAAAGGTGCGGATAACGATTCGGGTGGTGTACATAGGCGAGGCTCGATCGGGCAGGAACGGAATGGGAATGGATCTGAATCGCGTGCTATTCTCACCCGCAATCCGCAGGGCTGCAACGCCGATTTCTGTGGTTTCTCCAGAACCCTGTGCGAGTGACCTATTCATGAAGAACACACCGAGGGCGGCAAAGATGGCCGACAAGATTGCGGACTTGCCGATTGATCAAGAAGCCAATGAGGCCGAGCTGCGCTCAGCCGGGCTGAAAGTCACCATGCCGCGCATGAAGATTCTGAGCTTGTTGGAAAACATGTCGGTGCGTCATGTCAGTGCTGAAGATGTGTATCGGATGTTGTTGGATGCGGGTGAGGATATTGGGCTTGCAACCGTGTATCGCGTCTTGACCCAGTTTGAGCAGGCGGGCTTAGTTCAGCGCCAATACTTCGATACGGGGCATTCCGTGTTTGAGTTGGAGCGCGGTGAGCACCATGATCATCTGCTGTGTTTACGCTGTGGCAAAGTGGAAGAGTTTGTTGATGACACCATTGAGCGTCGTCAGGACAAGATTGCCGATGATCGTGGCTGGGAGCTGACCAACCACAATTTAGTATTACAGGGCGTGTGCCCGAGCTGCTTGAAAGCGCAGAGTAAGCGCCGGCGCTAGAGGCTGGCTTGCTTTAGGCGGTTTGTCCGCTACCTCCCAGCAGTTCTTTGGCGTTTGCGCGTGCACTGGCGCTGACCTCGCTGCCTCCAAGCATGCGCGCGATTTCTTCGATGCGCTGCTTCGCATCCAATGCTGTCAGGCTGCTCCAGGTGCGTACGTCTTTGCCTTTGCCTTCACTGTCTTTATGTACGCGCCAGTGATGTTGTCCTTGCGCAGCGACTTGCGGTAGGTGCGTGATCACCAAGATCTGATGCTTGTCGGCAAGGTCACGTAAGCGTTGACCGACCATATCGGCAACCCGACCGCCAATCCCGGTATCGACTTCATCAAAGATTAGCGTAGGCGGGCGACTGCTCTGCGCACAGTTTTCTAAGGCGGCAACTTGCAAGGCCAATGCGATGCGCGAAAGCTCGCCACCTGAGGCGGTTTTCGCCAAGACATGCGGCGGCTGTCCGGGATTGGTGCTGACTAGAAACTCAACTTGTTCCCAGCCATAGCGATGGGTCGGTGGTGCGTGTTGGTTGTGGTCATCCTTCTCCAGTGCAACGACAAAGCTTCCGCCCTGAAAGCCTAAGCCTTGCAGTTGGGTAGTGACTGCTTTTTCCAATTTTTTTGCAACCTTGCTGCGTGCTTGACTGAGCGCTGTGGCGGCATCCATGCAGGCGGCGGCGGCCTGCTCGAGTTCAACTTCGAGTTGGGCGCGATGTGCGTCGGCATTTTCAAGGGCATCCACTTGCTGACGCAGAGTGTCCAGACGCTCAGGTAGAGCGGCAGCTTCAACGCCATGTTTGCGCGCTAAACGCTGCATTTCGGCAATGCGTGCTTGGATTTCATCGAGCCGTTGCGGATCCGCTTCAAGGCGATCAAGGTACTGACGTAACTGTTGACGTAGGTCATCGATTTGGGCAATGGCTGAGTTGAGCCCTTCGCTCAGGCTTTGGGTGCTGGCGTCAAATCCTTGCAGTGTGAGGAGTGCGTGCTCGGCCTCTTGGAGCAAACTTAGGGCATTGCTTTCGTCGTTCTCACTTAGAACAAGCAGAGCATCGTGACTGGATTGTTGTAATTGACTGACGCTGGCGAGTCGATTGCTTTCCAGCTTCAGCGCTGCATATTCATTCGCTTGCGGTGCCAGCTCTTGTAGTTCACGCAATTGGAAGCCGAGGAGGTCGAGCATTTGTAAGCGCTCTTGTTCGTCTTGCGCGACTGCGTTGGCCTCTTGTTGAATACGTTTCCATTCGGTCCAGTACTGTTGAAAACGGGTGAGTTGCGGCTGGAGTTGGCCGAATTCATCCAGCAGGCTGCGTTGTGCATCGCGCTGCAGCAGAGATTGATGCGCATGCTGACCGTGAATGTCGACCAATTGATCGCCGAGCTCGCGCAGCTGTGTCAGCGTCACCGGCATGCCATTGATGCGTGCGCGCGAGGCGCCTTCGCGTTGCAAGGTTCGTTGCAACAGGCAGTGCTGGGCATGATCCGCATCAAGCAAATCTTGCTCTTGCAACCAAGCGATAACGGCGGGTCGTGTGGCGAGGTCGAATTCGGCATGTAAGTCGGCGCGTGTTTCTCCATGCCGGATCAATTGTGGATCCGCACGTTCGCCCAACAAGAGGCTCAATGCGTCGACCAGAATGGATTTGCCGGCACCCGTTTCGCCGGTCAGTACGCTCATGCCCGAATGCAAATCGAGCTCAACCTGTTCGGCGAGCACGAAGTTGCGGATTTCGAGATGGGTGAGCACGCTGTGCGAGTCGTTACGGGGACTTGCGAAGGGTTATTGCGGACTTAACCGGACCAGCCAAGCTTTTCACGCAGCACTTTATAAGTGCAGTGCTCGGGGGGGTGGATCAGGCGCAGCGGGTGTGCAGAACGCTCGATACGAATGCGATCTCCGGCGTGCAGACGCTGATTGATTTGGCCATCCCAGGTGACCTGTGCGTTGCCTTGATTGCCTTCCTTAAGCACGATTTCGATGTGGCTTTTGCCTTCGACCACAATCGGGCGATTGCTCAGGGTGTGCGGACAGATGGGCACGAGGACGAAGGCATCCAGCGTTGGTGCCAGGATCGGGCCGCCACCGGAAAGCGCGTAGGCCGTCGAGCCGGTTGGGGTGGCAACGACCAGTCCATCTGAGCGTTGCTTATTGACGAACTCGCCGTCGATGTAGGTTTCAAATTCGATCATGCGCGCGACGTCCCATTTGTGCAGGACAACATCGTTGAGCGCATTGCTTTCGGCAATGATTTCGCCATTTCGCAGAATGCCGCTGTGCAACATGCTGCGTTGTTCTTGTTGGTAGTGTCCGGCAAGGATCAGCGCGAGTTCTTCTTCCATGCGCGAGGGCGCGACATCGGTCAGGAAGCCAAGGCGACCGAGGTTGATGCCGAGCATGGGAATGTCGAACGGCGCGAGCGTGCGCGCAGCATTCAGGAAGGAGCCGTCGCCCCCGACGATGATGGTCAGGTCACAGTGCGCGCCCAGTTCGCTGCGGGTCAACGTTTTCAGGGTGCTGCGTGGATGGAGTTCTGCGGTGGCCTCATCCAGAAAGACCTCAATGCCATGGCTGAGTAGGCAATTACTCAACTGTTCGAGGGTTGCGGAAACGCTCGTATCCGCAAACTTGCCGATCAAGCCAATGCGTTGGAAGGCGGGTTGTGCAGGTTCAGGCATAGGGTCGGTATCGAGATTTTGTCGTTGTTGTTATCCGTGAGCGGATCCTAGCACCCACCTTGACGGAGTGCTAACCTTCGATCCGAATTTATGAGCGAAACCACCACATCCTCGAGCGCGCAGCTCAACGACCGTGCCTTGCAGCTGTTGCGCACGCTGGTGCAGCACCATATTGCGGGTGGCGATCCGGTGGGTTCGCGCACTTTGTCGCGTGAGTCAGGCTTGCAGTTGAGCCCGGCAACGATTCGCAATGTCATGGCCGACCTGGAAGACCTAGGGTTGGTGCGTTCGCCGCATACCTCCGCGGGGCGCGTACCGACCGCGTTGGGTTACCGTGTGTTTGTTGATCAATTGGTCAAGGTGCGCACGCCGAATCCGCAACTGTTATCGGAGTTGCAGGGCCAGCTCGGTCCCGTACATGACCCCCAGCGCTTGATTCATTCGGCGTCTGACATGCTGTCGCGGATGACGCGCATGGCTGGGGTGGTGATGCTGCCGCGGCGTGAACGCCTCACCCTGAAACAGATCGAGTTCATCCCGATGGGCGAGCGCCGTGTGTTGGCGGTGTTGGTGATGAACGAGCACGAGGTGCGCAATCGCATCTTCCAAACAGATCGCAATTGGTCGACCCAGGAGTTGCATGACGCCGCGATGCGCCTCAATGAGCGTTTGTCGGGTTGCGAGCTGAAGACGGTGCGCCAGCGGTTAATGGATGAGTTGTTGCGTGATCGTGAACAGCTCGACACGGGATTGCGTGCAGCGGTTGATATTGCTCAGCAGGCGCTGGTGGATGACGCGGCGACGGCAGACGAATCTCTTGTGGTGAGTGGTCAGACCCATTTGATGGAATATGGCGAGCTGGCTGATATGCAGCGGCTGCGTGGACTGTTTGATGCGTTTTCTCAAAAGAGTGATCTGCTGGGTTTGCTGGATCGTTGTATTGAGGCGCAAGAAATGCAGATCTTTATTGGTGAAGAGTCAGGCTACGATCTGTTTGGTGATGTCAGTGTGGTGACTGCGCCGTATCGTGTCGACCAGGAAGTGGTGGGCGTGCTCGGGGTGGTGGGACCCACCCGCATGGCCTATGACCGTGTAATCCCGCTGGTCGATTTGACCGCGCGGCTACTTGGTAATGCGCTGGATGGGGGGTATTGAGGGCCGTTGTTGCAGCGATTTCCGGTTTTTGAATTTCCGGCTTGAAAGCTGGATCATGTGCCCCCAGATTGCGACGAGCTGCCGGATGGACCCGGTGGCTCAATTTTTTTGAACCCCGATGAATTCTCGAACCGGTTGATTCACGATCGATTCGACAGGAGTAGTGCGCAGGTGAGTGATTCAAAGGAACAGGCCACCCCTGAGACGGTGGAAGAGGTATTCGAGCAGGCCGCAGAAGCGGAAGCGATACAGGCTGCGGTGGATGAATCCGCAGAGCTTGCCCCGGGTGAGGATCTCGCGGGGCTGTTGGAAGATGCCCGCAGCAAGGTGGATGAATATCAAGAGCAGTTAGTGCGTTTGCAGGCAGAGATGGACAACCTGCGTAAGCGTACCGTTCGAGAAATCGATCACGCCCGCAAATTTGCTCTGGAAGGCTTCGCTCGTGAGTTGCTGAATGTTGCGGACAGCATGCAGCTGGGTCTGCAGGCGGCGGGTGAGGATGCTGAGCTGACAACGCTGCGTGAGGGCGTTGAGTTAACCCTGAAGCAGCTCATGGATGTGTTTGCACGGTTTGAGGTGCGCGAAATTGAGGCTGAGGGGCAGCGTTTTGACCCGGATCAGCATGAAGCGCTATCGATGGTGCCATCGCCGGAGCATGAGCCGAACACCGTCATGATGGTGGTGCAGAAGGGCTATTTGCTGAATGAGCGCCTACTGCGTCCGGCACGCGTGGTGGTTTCCGCTGCGAATTCCTAAAAACCGGCCTTGAAATGAGGGTTTGGCCACCCAATAAAGGCCGCAGAAGCGGATCGGAACGCCGGTCCAGCTAGCCACTGAATTTTGATTTTTGGAGACGTTTCAGTCATGGGCAAGATCATCGGTATTGACCTCGGTACGACCAACTCCTGTGTGGCCGTTCTCGAAGGCGACAAGGCACGTGTTATCGAAAACAGCGAAGGTGCGCGTACGACTCCGTCGATTGTCGCGTTCACCGGCGATGAGAATGAAGTCGTGGTTGGCCAGTCAGCCAAGCGTCAGGCGGTCACCAATCCAGCCAATACGCTTTATGCGATCAAACGTCTGATCGGTCGTCGCTTTAAAGACGACGTGGTGCAGAAAGACATCAATTTAGTGCCCTACAAGATCGTGGAGCATGAAAATGGCGACGCATGGGTTGAGGTGAATGGTAAGAAGATGTCGCCGCCGGAAGTCTCCGCGCGCGTGCTGCAGAAGATGAAGAAAACGGCGGAAGACTACCTCGGTGAAACCATCACTGAAGCTGTCATTACTGTGCCGGCCTATTTCAACGATTCTCAGCGTCAGGCAACCAAGGATGCTGGCCGTATCGCCGGCTTGGATGTAAAGCGCATCATCAACGAGCCGACTGCGGCGGCGTTGGCTTATGGCATGGACAAGAAGGGCGGTGATCGCAAGATCGCGGTCTACGATCTCGGTGGCGGTACTTTCGACGTTTCCATCATTGAGATTGCCGATGTGGATGGCGAAATGCAGTTCGAAGTGCTTTCCACCAATGGTGACACCTTCCTGGGTGGTGAAGATTTCGATACTCGCCTGATGGATTACCTGGTCGATGAGTTCAAGAAGGATCAGGGCGTGGATTTGTCGAAAGACACCATGGCGCTGCAGCGTCTGAAAGAAGCGGCAGAAAAGGCCAAGATTGAGCTCTCTTCGAGCCAGCAGACCGACGTGAATCTGCCGTATATCACGGCGGATGCCTCCGGTCCGAAGCACCTCAATATCAAGATCACGCGCGCCAAGCTCGAAGCATTGGTAGATGATCTGGTGAAACGTTCGATCGAACCGTGCCGTGTTGCGATCAAGGACGCGGGTCTTTCGACTTCGGATATCAATGATGTGATCTTGGTCGGTGGCCAGACCCGTATGCCGAAGGTGCAGGAAGCGGTGAAGGATTTCTTCGGCCGTGAACCGCGCAAGGATGTCAATCCGGATGAAGCCGTGGCTGTGGGTGCCGCGATCCAGGGCGGTGTCTTGTCTGGTGGCGTGACCGACGTTCTCTTGCTCGATGTGACCCCGCTGTCGCTGGGGATTGAAACCCTTGGTGGTGTCATGACCAAGCTGATTGAAAAGAACACCACGATCCCGACCAAGCAGCAGCAAGTGTTCTCTACCGCGGAAGACAACCAGCCCGCAGTGACCGTGCATGTATTGCAGGGCGAACGTGAACGTGCGCTCGATAACAAGTCCTTGGGCCGTTTTGATCTAAGTGACATTCCGTCAGCGCCGCGTGGCATGCCACAGATTGAAGTGACCTTTGATATCGACGCTAACGGCATCCTTAATGTCTCCGCGAAAGATAAGCAGAGCGGCAAGGAACAGTCGATTGTGATCAAGGCCTCATCAGGTCTGTCGGAAGATGAAATCCAGCGTATGGTCAACGATGCGGAAACGCATGCAGAAGAAGATAAGCGTTTCCATGAATTGGTGGGTGTGCGTAACCAAGCCGATAATCTGATTCATACCGTGCGCAAGTCGCTGAGTGAGGCAGGCGATGCGGTGGATGCAGACCTGAAGTCTTCGATTGAGTCTGCTATCAGTGATCTGGAAGGCGTGATGAAGGGCGAAGACAAGGCTGCAATTGAAACCAAGACGCAGGCTTTGGCTGAGGCCTCGACTAAGCTCGCTGAAAATCTGCAAGCCCAGGGCGGTGCCGGTAGCGCGCCCGGTGCAGGTAGTGCGGCGGCGGATGACGACGTCGTGGATGCAGAGTTTGAAGAGGTGAACGACGACAAGAAATAAGTCTTGTCCTTTCCTCAGACTGACATGGAACCGGGGTGCGCAGGCACCCCGGTTTTGTGCATTAGAAGCGCCGACGTAATTACAGAACAAACATCATGAGCAAGCGCGATTACTACGAAGTTTTAGGCGTCGAACGAAACGTCTCCGAAAGCGACTTGAAGAAGGCCTATCGCCGCTTGGCGATGAAGTATCACCCTGATCGTAACCCTGAAAGTGAAGAGGCAGAGGCGCGCTTCAAAGAGGCTAAAGAAGCCTATGAGGTTTTAGCCGACGCGCAAAAGCGTGCGGCCTATGATCAATTTGGTCATGCCGGGGTCGACCCCTCCCAGGGGGGCGGTGGATTTGGCGGTGGTGCCGGCTTTGGCGACATTTTCGAAGACTTGTTTGGCGATATCTTTGGCGGCGGCGGTGGTCGTGCCCGCGGTGGGAATCAGGCGTGGCGCGGCGCGGATCTAGGGTATGCGCTGGAGCTGACGCTGGAAGAGGCCGTTGCGGGTGTCACTCGCGAAATCAAGATTCCAAGCAAAGTGGCCTGTGAGACCTGTAGCGGTAGTGGCGCCAAGCCTGGTACCTCGCCAGTCACCTGTCGGACCTGTGGTGGCAGTGGCAAGGTGCGGATTGCCCAGGGCTTCTTCTCGGTCATGCAAACCTGTCCGGCCTGTCATGGCACGGGGCGTGAAATCACCGATCCTTGTAAAGACTGTCGTGGCACCGGTCAGAAAGAAAAGACGCGCACCCTGTCGGTGAAGATTCCATCGGGTGTGGATACGGGTGATCGTGTGCGCCTGCGCGGCGAAGGCGAGGCGGGCGTGAATGGTGGACCGGCCGGCGATCTGTTTGTTGAAGTGCATGTACGGGAGCATCCGATCTTTACCCGCCATGGCAATGATCTGCACTGCGAGGTGCCGATCAGCATGATTACGGCGACCTTGGGGGGTGAAGTGGAGCTGCCATGTTTGAATGGCTGCGTCACACTAAAGATTCCGCCAGAGACTCAAACCCATAAGTTGTTCCGCTTGCGTAATCGGGGCGTGACTTCGCCGCGGAGTCATGAAACCGGTGATCTGATTTGTCGTGTGATTGTTGAAATTCCGGTTGGACTCAGTAGTGAACAGAAACGTTTGCTGGAGCAGTTTGGTGATTCGCTGGGCGAAAAACATTCGCCGCATCACAAGGGATGGCTGGACAAAGTGAAGGATTTTCTGGATAACCTCACCGGAAACGACAAAGATTGATGGGTAAGGATTCTTCCATGACAGCATTGCGTATTGGCATTCTCGGAGCGGGCGGCCGCATGGGGCGTGCGTTGATTCAAGCGACGTTTGAAGAGCCGCAAGCGACACTGGCGGCAGCGATCGATCGTGCGGGCGGGGCGAGTGTGGGTGTTGATGCGGGAGTGCTGGCGGGCGTCGATGCACAGGGCGTGTCGGTAGGCGATTCGCTTGCCGCTGTTTTGAATGAAGTGGATGTCTTGATCGACTTCACCGCGCCGGATGCCACCATTGCGCATGCTGCAGCCTGTCAAAAGGCTGGGGTGGCGATGGTGATTGGTACTACTGGATTGAATGAAACGCAACTTGCCGCCTTGCGTTCCGCTGCCGAAGAAACTGCGATCGTGTTTGCGCCGAACATGAGTGTCGGTGTCAATCTCGTGTTCAAGTTGTTGGACATCGCTTCGCGCGTATTGGGCGATAGCGTGGACATTGAAATCATCGAAGCCCATCACCGTCACAAGGTGGATGCTCCTTCTGGAACGGCATTGCGCATGGGTGAGGTGATCGCCGCTGCGCTGGGACGTGATTTGAAGCAGTGTGCGGTTTATGGGCGTGAGGGCCAGACGGGCGCGCGTGATCGCCAAACCATTGGCTTTGAAACCATTCGTGCGGGTGACATTGTCGGCGACCACACCGCCCTGTTTGCCGCTGACGGTGAGCGGGTTGAGATTACCCATAAAGCCTCGAGTCGCATGACCTTTGCGCGTGGCGCGGTGCGTGCAGCGCTGTGGCTGCAGGGCAGGGGGCCGGGGCTGTATGACATGCAGGATGTCCTCGGGCTGCGTGACTAACGCTTCATTCGACTCATCAGTCGAATGATTTTTCTGCCGCATCAGCTTTTCCTGTTCCCCTGTAGGGGTACCTTCGGGTAGACTTCGCCGCGGCCGCTCCCCCGAGCAAAACATGAATCTGGTCCTCCCCATGCGGGGCGGGCCCAACAGCTTTGCGACTGATGGAAACACCCGCGCTTTTGGCCCTTGAAGATGGATCCCTGTTCACAGGGGTTTCCATTGGTGTTTCCGGTCAGACCGTCGGTGAGGTGGTGTTCAACACGGCCATGACGGGGTATCAGGAGATCCTGACCGACCCGTCCTATCTCAAGCAGATCGTTACCCTGACCTATCCGCACATTGGTAACGTCGGCACGACATCTGAGGATGAAGAATCACCGCAGGTGCAGGCCGCCGGTCTGGTGATTCGTGATCTGTCATTGGTTACCAGCAACTGGCGTAGCCAAGAATCCTTGCATGACTATCTGGTGCGTCATGGCACCGTTGCGATTGCGGACATTGATACCCGTCGTTTGACTCGTATTCTGCGTGAAAAAGGCGCACAGAATGGCTGCATCCTTGCCGGTGAAACCATCGATGCCGATGCGGCACTGGCTGCGGCGCGTGGTTTTGCGGGTCTTAAAGGCATGGATCTGGCGCAAGAGATCACCACGGCCGAGCCTTATCTCTGGAATCAGGGCAGTTGGTCTTTGGCCGGCGGCATGCCGCAACCGCTGGCGGAAGCCGATGCGCAGTTCAAAGTCGTGGCCTACGACTTTGGGGTGAAGCGCAACATTCTGCGCATGTTGGTCGATCGCGGTTGCGCGGTGCACGTGGTGCCTGCCAAGACCCCGGCTAAAGAAGTTCTCGCAATGCAGCCAGACGGTGTCTTCATGTCGAATGGTCCGGGCGATCCTGAGCCCTGTGATTATGCGATCGCTGCGATTCAAGAATTCCTTGAGGCCGGCGTGCCGTTGTTCGGCATTTGTCTCGGTCATCAGTTGTTGTCTTTGGCCTGTGGTGCCAAGACGCTGAAGATGAAATTTGGCCATCATGGCGCGAACCATCCAGTACAAGCATTGAGCGATGGCACGGTGATGATCACTAGTCAGAATCACGGATTTGCGGTGGATGAGGATTCGCTGCCGACAACGCTGCGTGCAACGCACCGCTCGCTGTTTGATGGTTCACTGCAGGGTGTTGCACATACTGAAAAACCTGCGTTCAGCTTCCAGGGCCACCCTGAGGCCTCGCCGGGGCCGCATGATGTGGCGCCGCTGTTTGATCAATTCATCGCATCCATGCAAGGGAGTACACACGCATGATCGAGCATCATCCTTTGACCAAAGAGTTTCCGGAATTTCGTGATCAGATTCATTCCCTCAAAGAAGGCGATGCCCATTTCGCGCGCATGATGAATGAGTACGAAGAGGTGGATAAAGAAATCGTTCGGATTGAAACCGAACAAGAAGCGCGAACGGATGAATATCTAGAAGACCGCAAGAAGATTCGCCTGAGTCTGAAAGACAAACTCTACGCCGCGCTTAAAGCGGCTTAATTTGATCCTGATTTTTGCTCTGAACTGAAGCCATCATGCCCAAGCGCACCGACCTCTCTAGCATCCTGATCATCGGCGCCGGTCCGATTGTGATCGGGCAGGCCTGTGAGTTTGACTATTCTGGTGCGCAGGCCTGCAAAGCCTTGCGCGAAGAAGGCTATCGCGTCGTTTTGGTGAACTCCAATCCGGCAACGATCATGACCGATCCAGAGATGGCCGATGCGACCTACATCGAGCCGATTCGTTGGCAGACGGTGGCCAAGATCATTGAGAAAGAGCGTCCAGATGCGCTGTTGCCGACCATGGGTGGGCAGACCGCATTGAACTGCGCGCTCGATTTGGATCGTGAAGGCATCCTCGAGAAATTTGGGGTGGAGCTCATTGGTGCGTCGAAAGATGCCATCGATAAGGCCGAAGATCGCGAGCGCTTTCGTGATGCGATGTACAACATCGGCTTGGAATGCGCGCGTTCGGCGATTGCCCACAGCCTCGAAGAAGCGCGTCAGGTGCAGGCCAGTCTTGGCTTTCCGACCATCATTCGTCCGTCCTTTACCATGGGCGGTTCCGGCGGTGGTATAGCCTGGAACAAGGAAGAGTTTGACGAGATCTGCGAACGTGGGCTCGATCTCTCGCCGACCAACGAATTATTGATTGAAGAATCCATCCTCGGCTGGAAAGAGTTCGAGATGGAGGTGGTGCGAGACCGCAAGGACAACTGCATCATCATCTGCTCGATCGAAAACCTCGATCCGATGGGGGTCCATACCGGCGATTCCATTACTGTCGCACCGGCACAGACCTTGACCGATAAGGAATACCAGATCATGCGTGACGCCTCCTTGGCGGTGTTGCGCGAGATTGGTGTCGATACCGGCGGTTCCAATGTGCAGTTTGCGGTGCATCCGCAAACCGGGCGCGTGATCGTGATCGAAATGAATCCGCGTGTTTCGCGATCTTCGGCATTGGCTTCGAAAGCGACCGGTTTCCCGATTGCTAAAGTCGCGGCCAAGCTGGCAGTCGGTTATACGCTGGACGAGTTGTCGAATGAGATCACTGGTGGCGCGACCCCGGCTTCATTCGAACCCAGTATCGATTACGTGGTGACTAAGATCCCGCGCTTTACCTTCGAAAAATTTCCACAAGCCGAGCCTGTTCTGACGACTCAGATGAAATCGGTGGGCGAGGTGATGGCCATCGGTCGCACCTTCCAGGAATCCTTCCAGAAAGCCTTACGTGGTCTCGAAACGGGTTACAAGGGCATGGATCCACGCGTGCCGCTGACGCATGAGGATCCCAAAGAGATTCTCAGGAAATCGCTGCAAGTGCCTACTCCGGAACGAGTTTTGTATGTTGCAGATGCCTTCCGTCATGGTTGGAGCTTGCAACAGATTTTCGATCACTCGGCGATTGACCCCTGGTTTCTCGCGCAGATTGAAGACCTCGTGCGCAGCGAGCAGGCGCTTGCCGGTAAGGCCCTCAAAGACCTCGATGCTGCGTGGTTGCGCCGTCTCAAGCGTAAGGGGTTCTCTGATGGGCGTTTGGCCCAGCTCTTAGGTGAGACCGAGAGCGCGGTGCGGGCGGCGCGCCATGCGTTCGCGATCCGGCCGGTGTACAAGCGTGTCGACACCTGCGCTGCTGAATTCCCGACCGACACGGCCTACCTGTACTCAACCTACGAGGAGGAGTGTGAGGCAGAGCCAACTGATCGTCAGAAAATCATGATTCTGGGTGGTGGCCCGAATCGAATCGGCCAAGGCATTGAGTTTGATTACTGCTGTGTGCATGCGGCGTTTGCGTTGCGTGATGCGGGTTTTGAGACTTTGATGGTCAACTGCAACCCGGAAACGGTGTCCACCGATTACGACACCTCGGATCGTCTCTATTTCGAGCCGCTGACCTTGGAAGATGTGCTCGAAATCGTGGAGACAGAAAAGCCGGCGGGCATTGTGGTGCAGTACGGCGGCCAGACGCCGCTGAAGTTGGCGCGTGATTTGGAAGCAGCCGGCGCGCCAATCATCGGCACTTCGCCGGATGCAATCGATCTGTCCGAAGACCGCGAGCGTTTTCAACAAGCGTTGCATCGTCTCGGTCTGTTGCAGCCACCCAATCGGACCGCGCGTGCGGAAGATCAGGCGCTCAAGCTCGCCGAAGAAATTGGATATCCCTTGGTGGTGCGCCCGTCCTATGTATTGGGTGGCCGCGCTATGGAAATCGTGCATGCGCCGGAAGACCTCGAGCGTTACTTCCGTGAAGCGGTGCAGGTTTCGAATGAAAGCCCGGTCTTGCTCGATCGCTTCCTGAATGACGCAATTGAGGTCGATGTCGATGCGATCTGTGACGGCACCGATGTGTTGGTCGGCGGCATCATGCAGCACATTGAGCAAGCTGGCGTGCACTCTGGCGACTCGGCGTGTTCCCTGCCGCCGTATGACCTGCCAGCTGAGATTCAGAGCCGTCTGCGTGAACAAGTGCAGGCGATGGCATTAGAGCTCAAGGTGGTGGGCTTGATGAATGTGCAGTTCGCGATTCAGGGGGATGATATTTATGTGCTCGAAGTGAATCCGCGTGCCTCACGTACCGTACCGTTTGTGTCTAAGGCGAGCGGTCGTCCATTGGCGAAGATTGCGGCCTTATGTATGGCCGGTATATCGCTCAAGGAACAAGGCGTGCTTGAAGAGATCGTGCCGAAGCATTATTCGGTGAAAGAGTCGGTGTTCCCGTTTGCCAAGTTCCCGGGGGTCGACCCCTTGCTCGGACCGGAAATGAAATCGACCGGCGAGGTGATGGGTGTGGGTCGTACCTTTGCTGAAGCCTTTGGCAAGTCACAGCAGGCGGCTGGCATCGAGCTGCCGACAGAGGGCCGGGTATTCTTGAGTGTGCGTGAAGCGGACAAGCCCTATGCAGCTGACTTGGCTAAGCGTCTCAACACGCTCGGTTTTGACATCATCGCAACCAGCGGTACCGCCAAGTCCATTGAAAGTCTGGGTGTGGCTTGTGAGCGTGTGAATAAGGTCAAAGAAGGGCGTCCGCACGTTGTCGATCGCATTAAGAATCACGAAGTGACCCTGATCATCAATACGACAGAAGGCAAACTCGCGGTTGAGGATTCTTTCTCGATTCGCCGCGAAGCATTGAATCGTAAGGTGACGTATTTCACAACGATGGCAGGTGCCGAGGCATTTGTGGAAGCGCTGGAAAATAACGCCGGTCGTCTGGTGTATCGCTTACAAGAACTCCAATCGTCCGCCCTCTAAATTGATGCACGCTGCTCGATCCGGCAGAGACCGGACTAGCAAGGAGGATTCATGAACAAAATTCCATTAACGGTTGCAGGCGAAGTGCGCATGCGCGAAGAGCTCAATCGTCTCAAGAATGAAGAACGGCCGCGCATCATTGAAGCGATTGCCGAGGCGCGCGCACATGGTGATCTGAAAGAAAACGCTGAATATCACGCTGCGAAAGAGCAGCAGGGGTTTATCGAGGGTCGCATCAAAGACCTTGAGGCCAAGTTGTCGAATTGCCAAGTGATTGATGTCAGCAAATTGCCGCAAAACGGTAAGGTGGTTTTTGGTGTCACAGTTGAACTAGAAGACATCGATAGCGGGGATATGCTCGAATATCAAATCGTCGGCGATGATGAAGCCGACATTAAAGCGAATAAGATTTCGATTAGCTCGCCGATCGCTCGCGCCATGATTGGCAAGGAAGCTGGGGATGTGGCAAAGGTGCAAACCCCGGGCGGCACACGCGAGCTGGAAATCGTCGAAGTTCGCTATCTCTAGGCGCGTTCGCCTTACGCGTTCGCTCGCTCAGGCATCTCCCATGAATCTGGCCCGCGTTGGTTCTGCATTTTTTCGAAACTTTTAGCGTCTTCCGTCGAATCCGATTCGGCGTATCCTCATGAGGTTGAGTTTTATTCCACTTCGTATGGAGGAGGTCTTATGAAGACAGCAAAGGTTGCGATTATTGCCTTGTTTGCGGGTGCTTTAGTGGGTTGCCAAGAAGTGCGCAAAGAGGATGTTGGCACCATTACCGGAGGCGTCTTGGGAGGCGTGCTCGGCAGTAATGTTGGCAAGGGGTCGGGCAATAAGGCTGCGATTATTGCCGGAACCTTGCTTGGTGCGTATCTCGGCGGTTCGATTGGCCGTACCATGGACAAGGTGGATCAGTACGAAGCCAATCAAGCGTTCGAAACCCTGCCGGATCAGCAAACCAAGCGTTGGAAGAATCCAAATACGGGTAATGAATATGCGGTGACACCGACCAAGACGGTGCAAACTGCGAGCACGGATTGTCGTGAATATGAAATGGAAGCGTGGATTGATGGTAAGCGTGAGACGGTCGTAGGTACGGCTTGCCGTGATGCCCAAGGGCGCTGGCAGACGTCAAACTAGTTCGGCTTCTCAGGATTGCGCTGTTACAGCTGCCGCCTAGCGCGGTAGTTGTAGTTTGGGGTTTTTGGCGCGGCGATACAGTACGGCGATGTGTCCAATCTTCTGCACCAGCTGACTGGCAGTTGCCGCAAGGAGGATTTCGATCCGCTGCTCGCGTTCTTCACGATCCGCCGCGTTGACGCGTACCTTGATCAGTTCATGCGCCTCGAGCGCTTGTCGGGTTTCTTCCAGTAGGCTTTCCGTGAGCCCCTTTTCGCCGACAATCACCAGCGGGTGTAGCGCATGCGCAAGGCCGCGCAGGTGGTTTTTTTGTTTGCCTGAGAGGGCGAGCGGGGCAGCGGTCATGCGGGCGATCCAAGAAGTGGGTTGTATTTGCAAAAAACGGCGCCATCTTAGCGCAGAGACTGTGCCTCAGGGCGCGATATTTTGAGGAGTCGCCGTGGCGCGCAGTAAATCCAGCGGCAATTGGCTGAAGGAACATTTTTCCGACCCCTACGTCAAAAAGGCGCAAGAAGATGGCTGGCGCTCGCGCGCAGCCTATAAGTTAGCCGAGATTGATCGCAAGGATGGACTGCTCAAGGCGGGTATGCGGATTGTCGACCTTGGTGCCGCGCCGGGTGGTTGGAGCCAGTATGCGGCGCAGAAGCTGCAAGGTCGCGGACAAGTCATCGCACTCGACATCCTGCCGATGGATGCTTTATTGGACGTGACCATCTTGCAGGCCGACTTCCGCGAGTCGGAAGCTTTGGAACAACTGCGTGAAGTGTTGCGCGGTGAGCCGGTTGATTTGGTGTTGTCGGATATGGCGCCCAATATGAGTGGCCAAGACAGCACAGACCAAGCGCGTGCCATGTATCTGGCTGAGTTGGCGCTGGAATTTGTGGATGAGGTGTTGCGGCCAGGAGGCGCGTTTCTGACCAAGGTGTTTCAGGGCGTGGGTTTTGATGAATATTTGCGCGCGATGCGGGATCGGTTTGATCGGGTTGCGTCGCGCAAACCGGATGCGTCGCGGGCACGATCGCGTGAAATCTACCTGCTCGGCCAAGGTTTCCGTGGCTAATGCGGCAAGATTGAGCAAAACCTGCGAAATTTACAGACTGGCCTATAATCGGCCGACAACAAATTCAGCCCGCTTGGGTGGCTGAGAACGAGGGAGACCCCTTTTGAACAATATGGCTAAGAACATTCTGTTGTGGTTGGTGATTGCCGTCGTACTGATGTCGGTGTTCAACAACTTCGGCACCCGCAGCACCGGCGGCAAGCAGATGGAGTATTCGCAGTTTGTCTCCGATGTGCGCGCAGGCCAGGTTTCGCGTGTGGAGATTGATGGTCGCACCATCCGTGGCGTCACCACAGGCGGTGAGCGTTTCTCGACCTACAGTCCGGGCGACGATGGGTTGATCAACGATCTGCTCAATAATGGCGTGAACATCAAAGCGAATCCTCCAGAGCAGCAGAGTCTGCTCGCCCAAATCTTTATTTCTTGGTTCCCGATGCTGCTCTTGATCGGTGTCTGGATCTTCTTCATGCGCCAGATGCAGGGCGGCATGGGCGGCAAGGGCGCCATGTCGTTTGGCAAGAGTAAGGCGCGCATGCTCAGTGATGATCAGGTCAAAGTGACCTTTGCTGATGTTGCAGGCGTGGAAGAAGCGAAGGATGAAGTGGAAGAGCTGGTCGAGTTCTTGCGCGATCCAGGCAAGTTCCAAAAGCTCGGTGGGAAGATTCCGCGTGGCGTATTGATGGTAGGTTCGCCGGGTACCGGTAAGACTTTGTTGGCGCGTGCGATTGCGGGTGAGGCCAAGGTTCCGTTCTTTACCATCTCCGGTTCTGACTTCGTCGAAATGTTTGTCGGTGTCGGCGCCTCCCGTGTGCGTGATATGTTTGAACAGGCGAAAAAGCATGCCCCCTGCATCATCTTCATTGACGAAATCGATGCGGTCGGTCGTCATCGTGGCGCAGGCCTCGGTGGTGGACACGATGAGCGTGAACAAACTCTGAACCAGTTGCTGGTGGAGATGGACGGTTTTGAAGGGAACGAAGGCGTGATTGTCATCGCGGCGACGAACCGTCCGGATGTATTGGATCCAGCCTTGCTGCGTCCGGGTCGTTTCGACCGTCAGGTTGTGGTGCCGCTGCCGGATGTGCGGGGTCGCGAACAAATCCTCAAGGTGCACATGCGTAAAGTGCCCATGTCAGATAACGTTAAGCCGCGCAACCTTGCGCGCGGAACCCCGGGTTTTTCCGGCGCGGATCTTGCGAACTTGGTAAACGAGGCGGCCTTGTTTGCCGCGCGTGCAAATAAGAAGCTGGTGGATATGCTCGATTTCGAGCGTGCCAAGGACAAGATCATGATGGGGGCAGAACGTCGCTCCATGGTCATGAGCGATGATGAAAAGGCGTTGACTGCGTATCACGAAGCTGGTCATGCCATTGTTGGCTTGTCAGTTCCGGATCATGATCCAGTCTATAAAGTGACGATCATTCCGCGCGGTCGTGCGCTGGGTGTAACCATGTTCTTACCGGAGCAGGATCGCTATAGCCATAGCAAGCGTCGTCTCGAAAGCCAGATCTCGAGCCTGTTCGGTGGCCGTATCGCCGAAGAGATTGTGTTTGGTAGCGACTCAGTGACTACGGGTGCGTCGAATGACATTGAGCGTGCCACGGACATTGCACGCAATATGGTCACCAAGTGGGGTTTGTCAGAAAAACTCGGTCCGTTGACCTACTCCGAAGAAGATGGCGAAGTATTCTTGGGTCGTCAAATGACGCGTCACAAGGAAGTTTCTGACGAGACAGCACACCTCATTGACGAAGAAATTCGTGCAGTGATCGATCGAAATTACGACCGCTCGAAGAACATTCTTGAATCGAATCGCGACAAGCTTGAAGCGATGGCGCAGGCCTTGATCAAGTACGAAACGATTGATGAAGATCAGATCAAGGACATCATGGATGGGCGTGCGCCGCGTCCACCGTCTGATTGGTCAGATAGCCATGAGCCGCCATCGGGTGGTGTCGCTGCTGAAGCCAAAGCGAGCCGTTCGGATGAAGCCGGTGGCAGCGTCGGTGGTCCTGCGACTCAGCACTGAGCTTAGTCGTTAGTTTGTCGTGACACGGCGATGGATTCCATCGCCGTGTTTGTTTATAGGCCCTGTAACGTTGCGTTGAGTCCACGTTATGCAGTTTGGATCGTTTTCTGTTGACCTTCGTCAGCCACGCGTCATGGGTGTGTTGAATGTCACGCCGGATTCGTTTTCCGATGGTGGACAACACGCCCAGCTGGAAACGGCATTGACGCATGCGCGGGCCCTGCTTGCGCAGGGTGCAGACTTCATTGATGTTGGTGGAGAATCAACCCGTCCCGGTGCAGTAGAGGTTTCTGAACAAGAGGAGCTTGACCGCACGATTCCTGTGATTGAGCGCCTCGCAGCAGAGATCGCGGTTCCGATTTCGATTGATACCCAAAAGCCCGCGGTCATGCGCGCCGCGGTTGCGGCTGGGGCCAGCTTGATCAATGACGTTGCGGCTTTGCGTGCTGAGGGCGCGTTAGCCGCCGCAGCAGATTTGAATGTACCTGTTTGTTTGATGCACATGCAGGGCGCGCCCAGAACCATGCAGCAAACGCCGCATTATGTCGACGTGGTCAGTGAGGTGGCTGACTTTTTACAAGCGCGTGCCGCGGCTTGTGTGGAAGCGGGCATTCCACACGAACACATCCTATTGGATCCTGGCTTTGGCTTTGGCAAGACGCTGGACCACAATGTGACTCTGATGCAGGGGCTGCCACAGCTCACCGAGCTTGGTTATCCGCTTTTGATTGGGGTCTCGCGTAAGTCGATGATCGGTATGTTGGCTGGATCCGTGGAAGAGCCCGTGGCTGTGGAGCAGCGGCTGGCAGGTAGTGTGGCGGCGGCGCTGTTTGCGGTTACCCAAGGTGCCGCCATTCTGCGCGTGCATGATGTTGCTGAGAGCGTGCAAGCTCTGCGAGTGTGGCAAGGCCTGGATCAAACTTTGATCCATTAAGAATTAAAACAACAACGAGTGAGTCCATGACAAGACGTTATTTTGGTACGGATGGAATTCGTGGCCGTGCCGGCCAGTTTCCGATGACACCCGAGTTTGTGCTTAAGCTTGGTTGGGCGGCAGGCAAGGTGTTAGCCAAGGAGGGACAAGGCACGGTGTTGATCGGCAAAGACACGCGCTTGTCCGGCTATTTATTTGAGTCGGCTTTAGAGGCAGGTCTCGCGGCGGCGGGTTTGGATGTGGCGATGTTGGGGCCGGTGCCGACGCCCGCGGTTGCATACCTCACCCGTGCTTTGCATGGCCGCGCCGGTGTGGTGATCAGTGCTTCGCATAACCCGCACGAAGACAACGGTATTAAGTTCTTTTCCGCGCACGGCACCAAGCTGGCGGATGCGTCTGAGCTTGCGATTGAGGCTTTGTTGGATAGCCCGATGGAAACGGTAGCGCCGTCGCTGATTGGAAAGGCAAGACGGATCAATGACGCGCCGGGTCGTTACATTGAATTCTGTAAAGCCACCGTTGCGCCGTTATTGGATTTGGAGGGGCGCAAGATCGTGGTGGATTGCGCACATGGTGCGACCTATCAGGTGGCGCCCGCGATTTTGCGTGAGTTGGGTGCGGAGGTGGTCACCATCGGCGTGAACCCAGATGGCCGCAATATCAATGCCGGTGTTGGTTCGACGCATCCGCGTGCGCTGATTGAAACCGTATGTAATGAAAAAGCTGCCTTGGGGATTGCGCTTGATGGCGATGGCGATCGCTGTTTGTTAGTCGATGAAACCGGGGCTGTGTTTGACGGCGATGACATCCTGTTCATTCTTGCCGGCTATCTTCAGGCACAGGGTCGTTTGCAGGGACCGGTGGTCGGTACGCTTATGAGTAATGTGGGTCTTGAGATTGCGCTGCGTGCGCAAGGTCTTGGTTTTGAGCGTGCTGCGGTCGGTGATCGCTATGTGCATGAGCGCTTGTTGCAAACCGGCGGTGTCTTGGGTGGTGAATCTTCTGGGCATCTGTTGGTGCTGGATCGCACAACGACGGGTGATGGCATGGTGACGGCCTTGCAGGTGTTGGCAGCGTTGCAGCAACAAGGTGGGTTGTTGAGTGGATTGCGTGCTGGCTTCACCCGTTATCCGCAAAAGCTACACAATGTTCGCTTAGCGGATGGGGTGGATGCTAAGGCGGTAATGGACTCTGCGGCGGTGCAAGCCGCGATTGCGCAATCCGAACAGGCATTGGGGGACAGCGGCCGCGTGTTGTTGCGTCCTTCTGGAACGGAGCCCTTGTTGCGCATCATGGTTGAAGCGCAGGATGCGGGGTTGATGCAGACGCAGCTTGATGTCTTGCGTATTGCGGTGGAAACGCAGTCTGGATAAGGGATTAATTCCACCAATTGGCGAATAAGCCCGCGCATCTGTGCGGGTTTTTCATTGCGTAGGAGCAGCGATCCCGCTAATCTACGCGGCTGTTTTTTGCAGAGATTTTAGGCGCAGGCGAGGATGTCTGGGCGCGCAGGAGGGAACCTGATGAGACAGTCGATCGTTGCCGGTAATTGGAAGATGAATGGCTCAAGTGAGAGCATCCGCGCTTTGATCGTGGGCCTGCTTGAGGGTCAGTCCAAAATCGGCAATGCGCAGGTTGCTGTGTGCCCGCCCGCGGTCTACATCCCCTTGGTGCGCGAATTGCTTGGCAGCAGTGCGATTGGGGTAGGTGGTCAGGATGTGTCGGACCAAGCCAGTGGTGCATATACCGGGCAGATTGCCGCGGATATGTACAAGGATCTCGGCTGTGAATATGTGATCGTGGGGCACTCTGAGCGTCGTCATGGCCTCGGGGAGAGCAATTCCTACGTGGCAGCGAAGTTTGAGGCAGCACAGAAGGCGGGGTTGATTCCGATTCTGTGCTTGGGTGAATTGTTGGAAGAGCGTGAATCCGGCAAGACGGAGGCGGTCGTCAATGCGCAGCTGGATGCTGTGATTCAGCGTGTTGGCATTTTGGCGATGGCGAATTCGGTGATTGCTTATGAGCCGGTTTGGGCGATTGGTACAGGTCGTACCGCGAGCCCGGAACAGGCCCAAGAAGTGCATGCCTTTATCCGTAGTCGTTTGGCGGCGATGGATGCAGGTATTGCTGCGCAAGTGCGGATTCAGTATGGCGGCTCGATGAATGCAGGCAATGCTGCGGAATTGATGGCGCAGCCGGATATCGATGGTGGTTTGATTGGTGGCGCTTCATTGAAGGCCGAGGATTTCCTCACCATCTGCGCCGCAGCGGGTTGAAGGTTCGAAGTTAGGAACTGAGCATGGATATTGTTTTAACGATCGTGCATGTGTTTATCGCAATTGCGATCGTGGGTTTAGTGCTGATGCAGCACGGCAAGGGAGCGGATGCGGGCGCTGCGTTTGGTAGCGGCGCTTCTGCCACGGTGTTTGGTAGCCAGGGCTCGGGTACATTCCTGAGTAAATTGACTGCGATCCTTGCAACTATTTTCTTTGTGACTAGCCTAACTTTGGCTTGGTTTGCGGCGAATCAAGATCGCGAACCGAGTGGGGTGATGGATGGTGTGGCTCCGACGACCCTTGAGGCGCCGGTGAGCGAAGTCCCGGCGGCGCCGATTGCGCCTGCGGGGCAATCAGACGTGCCGGTTCTCCCGGGCGCTGCCAAGTAGTTCGCCGATTCATTCGGCATATGCGGATGTGGTGGAATTGGTAGACACGCTATCTTGAGGGGGTAGTGCCGAAAGGTGTGCGAGTTCGAGTCTCGCCATCCGCACCAAATTCAGGGATTGCCCGTTGGGTGGTCCAAATACAACCCGCCCCAGGCTGATGGCTTGAGGGAGGCAGAAAAGCAGAACCCAAGGATTGGGCTGCTGGAGGCTGGAAAGAGGCGATTCATGCTGGATCACTATCTCCCTGTCCTGTTGTTCTTATTGATCGGCCTAGGGGTCGGCGTCGGTCCGTTGGTGATCGGTACGCTGCTGGGCCCGCATCGTCCGGATCGGGAAAAAAACTCGCCCTATGAGTGTGGCTTTGAGGCCTTCGAAGACACGCGCATGAAGTTCGATGTGCGCTTCTACCTCGTTGCAATTCTGTTCATTATTTTCGACCTGGAAATTGCTTTCTTGTTTCCGTGGGCGGTTGTGCTCGATCAAATTGGCACACCGGGTTTTGTGGCCATGGCAGTCTTCTTGGGCCTGCTGGTGATCGGCTTCCTATATGAATGGAAGAAGGGTGCGCTGGAATGGGAATAGAAGGCATTCTTGAGCGTGGAGTGGTGACTACCACGGCTGACAAGCTCATCAATTGGGCGCGTACCGGTTCGATGTGGCCGATGACCTTTGGTCTGGCCTGTTGCGCGGTTGAAATGATGCATGCCGCCGCCGCACGTTATGACCTCGATCGCTTCGGCATGATCTTTCGCCCCAGTCCGCGTCAGTCTGACGTCATGATTGTTGCGGGTACCCTTGTGAACAAAATGGCACCTGCGTTGCGTAAGGTCTATGACCAGATGGCGGAACCTCGTTGGGTCATCTCCATGGGCTCCTGCGCTAACGGCGGCGGTTACTACCATTACTCTTATGCGGTTGTGCGTGGTTGCGATCGTGTAGTTCCCGTCGACATCTACGTGCCGGGTTGTCCACCGACGGCAGAGGCCTTGGTCTACGGCATTCTGCAATTGCACGAAAAGATTCGTCGCACCAACACCATCGCGCGCTGAGTACTGCATGGCCATTCTTGACGACGATTTGCGTGAACGCTTGGAAGAACACCTCGAAGACTTCGAGGTCAATCTGATTGATGGTGTTGCCGGTGAGTTGACGCTCGAAGTTGCGCTCGCGGATTACCTCACCATTGCTGAAAAATTGCGCGACCATGCCGCACTTGATTTCGATCAGTTGCTCGACCTCTGTGGCGTTGATTATTCAACCTATGGCAATGGCAGTTGGTCTGGTGCGCGTTTCGCGGTTGTCTCCCATTTGCTGTCACATCGTTTGAATGCGCGTTTGCGTCTGCGTGTGTTTGCTGAAGATGAAGAATTCCCGCGAGTGCCGACGCTGACGCCGGTGTGGAATTCTGCGAATTGGTTTGAGCGTGAGGCGTTCGATCTGTTTGGCATTCTGTTCGATGGTCACCCAGATTTGCGCCGCATCTTGACGGACTATGGCTTTATTGGTCATCCGTTCCGTAAGGATTTCCCGATGGTTGGCAATCTTGAAGTGCGCTATGACCCAGAGAAGCAGCGCGTGGTGTATCAGCCAGTCAGTATTGAGCAACGTATGCTGTCTGAGCGTGTGATTCGCGAAGATCATCGCTATATCGATGGTGCGAGTTAAGCCATGAGTGAGATTCGCAATTACACCCTGAATTTTGGTCCACAGCATCCATCTGCGCATGGCGTGTTGCGTTTGGTGTTGGAGCTGGATGGTGAAACTGTGCAGCGCTCAGACCCCCATATCGGTTTGCTGCATCGCGCTACGGAAAAGCTTGCTGAGCAGCGTATTTACAACCAAAGCATTGGCTACATGGATCGTCTCGACTACGTGTCGATGATGTGTAATGAGCATGCTTATGTGATGTCGATTGAGAAGCTGCTCGG
>CAZZIQ010000014.1:0-27319 GCA_964654355.1 uncultured Piscirickettsiaceae bacterium | reverse complement strand
GCCCGCATTGCCGGAGCGGTTGCAAGAAGGCGCGGCACATTGGGGGCGGTATTACGAGCAAAAACCACAAGTTTTCTTGGGCTCGGTGGTGCAGGGCTATACCGCCTTGCAGCAGACCATCCAGGATGGACGCAGCTTGCCATTGTTGGAATCGGTTTGGAATCGCGCTTATGCGGCTGGCTATGGCCAGCGCATTGGAGAGGCCGCATGAGCTCGATGCAGGAGCCTACATGTGAAGAGGGACTGGCTGGACTATTCGAGCGTATTGCCGCGCATGCATTGCATCAGCCGGATCAGATTGCTTTACGTGCGGTCTCCGTTGAGCTGAGCTATGCGGCGTTATGGAAGCGTCTCCAGTCCTTAATCGAAGTGCTGAACGGTGTCCGTTGTCTTGCCTTGGTTGGCGATAACGGTCCGGAGTGGGTGTGCATGGATCTGGCGGCACGTGCTGCGGGCGTGTGTGTGTTGCCCATTCCACCTTTTTTTACCCAAGCACAGGTTCAGCATGCGCTCGCAGTGACGCATGCAGATGCACTCTGGGCAAATGATGCGGCGCAATTGAACGATGCGGGTCAGCCCTTGGTGATGGGCTACCTCAAGCGCCTGCCAAATGTAAGTTGGTCCACACCGATTCCCTCGGGGATTGCCAAGCTCACCTTTACCTCCGGAACGACGGGCACGCCGAAGGGCGTCGCGCTGACGCAGGCGGCGATGGAAGCGGTGGTGCAGAGCCTAGATGCCGTGCTGAATTTGGGTTCTACGCATACGCATCTCTCCGTGTTGCCGCTTGGTGTGTTGTTGGAAAACCTTGCGGGTGTGGATTTGACGCTATGGATGGGGGGTACTGTGGTATTGCCGGCCTTGGCGGAGGTTGGCATGGAAGGGTCGAGTCGTTTCCATGCAGATCGCTTTGCCCAAGCCTTGCTGCGCTGGCAGCCGAACAGTCTGATTCTGACACCGCAGTTGTTGCAGGCCTTGATTGCGGTTACCCAAGCCCATCCACAAATCGCCAAATCCTTGCGTTTTGTTGCGGTCGGAGGGGCTACGGTTTCGCCGTATCTGCTGCAACAAGCCGATGCGCTCGGTTTGCCCGTTTATGAAGGCTACGGCTTGTCCGAGATGAGTTCGGTGGTGAGTTTGAATACGCCGAAAGCACGCCGTATTGGAAGTGTGGGACGCCTCCTGCCTCATGTGCAGATGAGCTTTGCACTGGAGCAACAGCAGATTCTCTTGCAAGGGCCATCGATGTTTTCCGGTTATCTCGATGCGTCCGGTACGTTCCTGCCAGCAGATCCAGTGTTTGCAACGGGGGATCAAGGTGCGTTGGATGCGGAGGGCTATTTGTCTCTCAGCGGACGCTTGAAGCATCAATTCATTACTGCGTATGGGCGCAATGTTGCTCCAGAGTGGGTGGAGCGTGAATTGAGCATTGAGCCGGAAATTTTGCAGGCACTCGTGGTCGGGGAGTCCAAGCCGCACAACCTTGCATTGTTGGTGGGGCAATCCAACGCATCGGTGCAGCAGATTGCATACGCTGTCGATCGCGCTAATGCGCGTTTGCCGGACTACGCACAGGTTCGTGATTGGATTGTTTTAGAGATGCCATTCACGGTTGAAAACGGGTTATGGACTGGAACGGACCGGCCCCGCCGGGCGCTCATCGAGGCGCAATATCACGCAGCAATTGAGCAGGCCTATGCGTTGTTTTCAGAGCAATCGGGTGCGTTTGCATCATCTGATTCCGCGCCTTTTCTCTCGCCTGTTCAGTCAGGCCATTAAGGGTGTGTTAAGCCAGAGCCGGCAGGCTGTCGGTCAACGAGTGATTGCAATCAGGTGAATACCATGAATTTTTACGATCGTTTATTGCAAGAAACCAGCGATGAGCGCGCTGCATTGTTGAGCGTTCCGTTGTTACAAGATGGCGTGCGGGGCGCGATTTCATTAGCTACCTATCAGGCTTTTTTGACGCAGGCGTATCACCACGTAAAACACACTACGCCATTGTTGATGGGCGTGGGTGCACGTTTGCCGGAGCGTTTGGAGTGGTTGCGTGAAGCAGTGGGTGAGTACATCGAAGAAGAGATGGGACATCAAGAATGGATTTTGAGCGACATCGCCGCAACGGGTGCGGATGCCGAAGTGGTGCGTCAGGG
Source organism: uncultured Piscirickettsiaceae bacterium (assembly GCA_964654355.1). Lineage (GTDB taxonomy): Bacteria > Pseudomonadota > Gammaproteobacteria > CAZZIQ01. The sequence goes on along the minus strand of CAZZIQ010000014.1, from coordinate 25,166 downwards.
TATGCCAAGTCTGGCGACCGATCTGATGGTGGCCTATGCCTGGGACACCGTGCAGCGGCGAAATCCGGTTGGTTTCTTTGGGATGGTGTTGGTGCTTGAGGGCACGAGTGTAAAGTTAGCAACACAGGCTGGTGATGCAATTCAGAAATCTACGAAGTTGCCGGATCGAGCCTTTACCTACCTGCGCTCTCATGGCTCTTTGGATATCAGCCATGTCGATTTCTATGAAAAGCTTATGAATCGTTTGCAGGATCCTGTGGACCAGCAAGCTGTGATCATGACTGCAAAAGTGATGTATCGCTTGTATGGCGATGTGTTCCGCACGATACCGCATCAAGCGCAGGAGACGGCATGAACCTGAACAATGCTTGTTTTGTATTGACTGGCGCTGCCGGTGGAATTGGTAGTGCACTTGCTAGTGCCTTGCTTGCCAAGGGTGCGCGAGTTGCGCTGGTGGATCGCAATCAGGATTCGCTCGAGGCAATTGCTACTCAATTCCCGCCGCAACAGGTTTTGGTCGTTGCGCAAGATCTTTTGGCAGAAGATGCGCCGCGCCAGGTTATTCAGCACGTGCTTTCTGCCTTCGGCCATGTGGATGTGTTAATCAATCTTGCGGGCACAATGAACTTTGAGCCATTCCAGCGCGAGTCTCAGGCGTTGACGGAGCAGATCTTTCGTCTGAATGTGCTGCTGCCGATGCAGCTGACTCGTGCCTTGCTCCCGCATATGCAGGAGCGTGGATGTGGACGCATTGTGAATGTAGGGTCAATTTTTGGTTCGATTGCATTCGCTTGGTTTACAAGTTATTCCGCGAGCAAGGCCGCGTTGCGTGGGTTTTCCGAAGCCTTGCGCCGTGAACTGGATGGAAGCGGAATTGAGGTGAGCTATATCGCACCGCGTACGGTAAAGACACCTTTTAATACCGGTGCGATTTATCGCATGGGCGAAAAGGTGGGAATGAATGTTGATACGCCTGAGTTCGTCGCGCAGCAGCTAATGAAAGCTCTGAGAAAGGATACAAGGGAACGTTATCTCGGTTTTCCTGAGTCGTTCTTTGTTCGTCTTAACTATCTGTTTCCGCGTTTGGTTGATCGGGCTTTAAGGAAGCAAAACCAAATCGCCAAGTCTTTTGCTGAAGAAGCTTAATCCTACTGAGAGAGGGGTCGTTATGAGTACAAACAAAGTTGTCCTCGGTTTTTCTTTTTTTGCTGCCTTGTTGTTCCAACCAATGGGGGTGTCTGCCGATGAGGTCACGGACAGTCTGCGGTCGATTCAGTCGCGCTGGGCTGGAATCAACTATGACCTCGATGCAAGTGCGCGCGCTGATGCCTTTGCCGAGCTTGCAGAAGAGGCCCACGAACTGGTTGAGCGCAGTCCGGGTCGAGCAGAGCCTTTGATTTGGGAAGGAATTGTGCTGAGTACGCAAGCAGGGAGCATGCGTGGTTTTAGTATGTTGAAAGCGGGTGGTGTTGCGAAGTCTGCGCGTGACCGTTTGTTAGAGGCGGAAAAGATTGACCCCTCCGCGTTGCAGGGTTCGATCTATACCAGTTTGGGAAGCTTATATGCGGAAGCACCGGGTTGGCCGATTTCATTTGGTGATAAAGACAAGGCACGCACGTATTTGCAGCGAGCCTTGGAGTTGAATCCGAATGGTATTGATGCCAATTATTTTTGGGGAAAGTTTTTGCAGGGGCAGCAGGAGTTTTCCGCAGCGCGTTCGGCGTATGAAAAAGCCTTGGCAGCTCCAGATCGTCCTAGCCGTCCACGTGCGGATGTGGGTCGTCGAGCTGAAATCCGAGCAGCCTTGGCTTCTCTGCCAAACAGCTGAGCGAAGGTATAGACCTGTGCAAGGATCACGACTACTTTAGATCGTATGCGGATTTTGTTGGTTGAAGACGATGCTGCCTTGGGTCAGGCGACTCAGGCCGCATTGCGTCTGGAAGGTTATACCGTCGATTGGTTGCGTGATGGACAGCACGCCGAGGATGCACTGCGTTCGGATGTATTTGATGCCTTGGTGCTTGATCTCGGCTTGCCGCGTAAGGATGGCCTCGACGTGCTTTCCTCGTTGCGTGCGCGAGGTGATTCAACCCCAGTTCTCTGTTTGACTGCGCGCGATACTTTGCAGGATCGGGTGACGGGCCTCGATCGTGGGGCAGATGATTACTTAATTAAGCCATTTGACTTGGATGAACTGAATGCGCGCCTGCGCGCTCTCATGCGTCGCTCAGCGGGGCGTGCAGTGAATTGGGTGGAATGCGGGGGGCTGCGCATGGATGTGGCCGGACATCAAGTCCAACTGGATGGGAAAGGCGTGGATCTCTCAGCCCGAGAGTTTGCGATCTTGCAGGCATTGCTGGAAAGCACAGGGCGCGTCGTGAGTCGTGAGCGATTGGAAGATACCTTGTACGGCTGGGATCAAGAGATCAGCAGCAATGCCTTAGAGGTACATATTCACCATTTGCGTAGAAAGCTCGGCAGCGCGTGGATTCAGACGGTTCGTGGTGCTGGTTATCGTTTGCACCCACCGGAGAATGACGCATGAAATCGATTCGCCGCCGGATGCTCACGATTGTGCTTGGCCTGTTTGTGCTGGCATGGACACTGATGGCGGTTTGGACTTGGAATAGTTCTGAGCATGAGATTGAAGAAGTCTTTGATGCGCAGCTCGCGCAAGCCGCTGTGGTTTTGATGGATATGACCCGGCACGAGATCCGTGACCCGCATGCGCTGACCGATTTCCGTTCGGATATCTTGGGTAGCGACCCCATTCATCATTACGAAAAGAAGATCGCATTTCAGGTTTGGGATGGTGCAGAGTTATGGTTCCGCTCAGCGAGTGCCCCTGAACAACCGATGGCACAGAGTCTTGGCTATTCCGATGGCATGCTCGATGGTGAAGGTTGGCGTTTTCTTTTACGCCTGATCCCTGGCAGCGATGTACGCATCATCGTCGGCGAGCGTTATGAGGTGCGGGATGAAATGATCCACAACCTCAATCTGCAAACTGTGGTACCCATGTTGGTGGTGCTGCCATTTTTAGGCTTGATGGTAATTGCCGGGATTCGACGTGGTCTGACGCCGTTACCGCGACTGACGCGTCAAATTCGTAATCGCTCTTCGATGGACTTGCAGCCTGTCGAGCTTGATGGCGTTCCCGAAGAGATTCGCGATGTCGTGGTGGCGCTGAATGCTTTGTTGGCGCGTTTGCATGAAGCCTTTCAGACCGAGCGGCGTTTCACTGCAGATGCCGCACATGAGTTGCGCACGCCGCTTGCGGTGATTCGGACCCAGTCTCAGCTTGCGCAGCGTCTAGACGATCCATCCGCTCGCTCAGAAGCCTTGTCTGGTGTGGTGCAGGGTGTGGATCGTGCAACCCGCTTGGTCAGTCAGTTGCTCACCCTGGCGCGTGTGGATTCGGCGCCGGCCATGCAAGACTATGCCGATGTCGATTTCAGAGCTGTGATTGAGGAGGAGCTTGAGACGATCCGCGCACGGATCCCTACGGGCAGGATCCGGTTGGAGCCTGTGCTGCAGCCCTTGCATGTGCAAGGGCTGCATGAACTCTTGGCAGTCTTGGTGCGGAATCTTTTGGAAAATGCTGTGCGTTATGCCCAGGATGCAACTTGGATTCGAGTCAGTCTGACGCAACAAGACGAGGGCGTACATCTGGTCATTGAAGATGATGGCCCGGGCATTCCGGCGGAACACTTACAGCGTGTACAAGAGCGTTTTGTGCGACTGCCTGGCCATGAGTTTGAAGGTTCGGGGTTGGGGCTTTCCATCGTACGCCGCATCGCAGAATTGCATGCCGCCGATGTGGTGCTGAGCAATCGTGATCCGCATGGCTTGCGTGTTGCGGTTCAGTTCGATCGAGGTTTTCTCTAATCGGACTTCTTTCCATGCCACATGCTGGCAATCAGGTTCTCGCCATGTTGTACGCTGGCCAGCAAAACTCCGGCAATGTGAACAAAGATCAAGAGCAAGGTCGTATTTGCCAAGAATTCATGGGTCTCTTCAAGGATGTCTTCCATGATGTGTGGCCAGTTTTGAACCCAGCCGGCAAGCGGACCGGCATGCTCTTCGATTCCATAGAGCGCAACGCCAGATATTCCGGTACCTGTGAGGAAGGCCAGTAGCAGCAAGACCATGGCGCCGCCAGCAGGATTATGTCCGAGGTGTCTTTTTGCGCCACCGTGGAGCATGTCATGCAAATAGTGGAAAACCATCTGCGGTTTTTTTACAAAGTCAGAGAAGCGCGCGTGTCGTGTCCCGATTGCGCCCCACACTAGCCGAAAGGCAACGAGACCCAGGATGCCGTATCCCGCCCAGACATGCACTTGCATCAAATTATCTTCGCTCACATACGCGATGGAGAAGAGAATCACTAAGCTCCAGTGAAAAATGCGGACGAGGGGGTCCCAAACCTTGACCATGGTGGGATGTTTTTGCGATGACATTGTCTTGTGCTCACAGAAGTTGAGAGTGTGAGACTTTGCTCTTCGGAGATTAACGCCATATTAAGCAGGGTTTTTGTGGGTCTTTAGTGGCGAGTGAACCAGCCTTGAATCCATCTGCGTACTGCGGAAATAGTGTTGGGTCGTTCCTGCGGTCTGCTGCACGCCAAGAGCCGCCGTTCTCTGCGCTCCGTCATCCAGTCCTGTTTGTAGGCGTCATTGCCAACCAAGAAGTCGATCTCTTTGACCTGATCCTCATCGATGACATGTCGCATCAGCTCGGCGGTGAGAATGGATCCGGGGGAGTAATGCTGCCAATGCTGGTCGTATGCCAGTCGAAAGATGCTGGCCTTTTTCTCTACAACAAACCAGAGTTGTGCGGCGATCGGTTGTCCGTCGATGCTGAGGATGCCTAGGCGCGACCAACCTTGTTGTGAGAAACGCGCCACCATCCCATCGAGAAAATCGCGATAGAGCTCTTTTGCCTTCCAACTTGCGCCATAGACTGAGTAGTACGCGTGCATCAGCGCAGGTACTTCATGTCCTACGGCAATGTGAATTTCGATGGTGTGTTCGCGTTTTAATTTGCGATGCTTGCGTTCGATGGTGTTGCGCAATTTCGAAGGACGGCGATGCATGTACTCGCTGTAAGACTGGCCGTTGAGTCGCAGAAACCAATTGTAGAAGCGGAAGGGGCAGTCACATTGAAATCCATGTGCTGCCAAGCTTTGTTGCAGTAATTTGAGGTTGGCGTCGTCCTCTGCAACCGGTTCCAGCAAGAGTCCATGGATGCCTATCGACAGTAGTCCGTCGACTAAACACTGCACTATGTGTGGTTGGTCCTTTTTGGCCAGCAGCATCGAATAGAGGGAGCCATATCGATGCTTCAGTGCAGAAACGCGGCCGGCTGCATCGTTCTGCAGTGGGAGCAGGGCGAGTACGCGATCTTCCTCTACAACCGTTGCGAATAAGAGCGAGGAGCGCGACTCCAACCCAGTTGCGATGAGATTTTCAAACCATGGGCGGGAGAGAAACAGGCTCTCCCGCTCGGCCTGCTGAAAAAGATGATCAGCTCCCGCAGGTAGCTGCTGAAGGCTGTCGTAGCAAACGAACTCCATACATCGTCCGCCAGCGATTCATGGCTGCTGGCCTATTTGATCTTTTCGATCAGCGCGTAGGCGGAATGGTTATGAATGGATTCAAAGTTTTCCGCTTCCACAATGTAGGCGGCGATACGGTCGTCTTCATTCAATTTGGTTGCAACATCGCGCACCAAGTCTTCTACAAACTTTGGATTGTCATAGGCGCGTTCGGTCACGTATTTCTCATCCGGACGCTTGAGTAATCCATAGAGTTCACAAGACGCTTGTTTCTCAACTAGATCAATGAGGTCTTCAATCCAGATGAAGCCATTCGGACGCGCATCTACGGTGACATGTGAGCGTTGATTATGGGCGCCGTAGTCAGAAATTTCCTTCGAGCACGGACACAGGCTGGTCGCGGGTACCAGTACTTTGACCCGCATCGCTGGTTTGCCCTTGATGTAGTCACCAATGAAGGTCACTTCGTAATCAAGCAGGCTTTTTACGCCAGAGACCGGTGCGGTCTTGTTGACGAAGTACGGAAAGCTCATCTCAATGTGGCCGGATTCCGCTTCTAAGGTGCCGACCATTTCTTCCAACATTTGGCGGAACGATTCCACCGTGATTTCGTATTCGTGCTTGTTCAGGATCTGTACAAAGCGTGACATGTGCGTGCCTTTGAAATGCTGGGGCAGGCTGACGTACATGTTGAAGTTGGCAACTGTGTGTTGTTCGCGACCACTCCGATCCTTGACTACAACTGGATGACGGATGTCTTTGATGCCGACCTTGTCGATCGGGATCTTGCGGGTGTCGCGTGAGCTTTGGACGTCGGCAATGATTTCAGGGCTGTTCATATCAATCCTCGCTGTAGCGGGCCGACGCGCGATCCGTTTCCCAAACGGTAACTGCTTGCACGCGGACATTCCCGTCGTTAAGACGCTCAGCGAGCGCCTGAAAAATATGCAATGCGATGTGCTCGGCGGTTGGATTCAGCTCATTGAATGGCACCAGATCGTTCAGATACTGGTGGTCGAGCCGATCCGTCACTTCGCGCACCGCGTGCTTGATCTCTTTGAAGTCCAACACCATGCCAAGTTCATTTACTTGGGTCGCGCTGACTTCGGTTTCAATCTTCCAGTTGTGCCCATGCAGGCGCTGACAGGCGCCGGGGTATTCGCGCAGGCTATGCGCGGCGGCAAAATCGCTCAGCACCTTGAGCGTAAAACGTCCAGACATGGTCATTTCCTGACTGAAACACTCGGGAATTTAGAGGGAAGAGTCGGCAAAAGCAAGCGCTAAGCGGGCTTTTGCCGATTCCATTCGGTGCGGGCGGAATGCCGGAAGAGGCCGTTAAGGCCGGATTGAGCAGTTTTTTAGCCTGGTTGTCTGCCGGACAGGCGCGATCGCACGGCGCGAATGATACCACTTGAATCTAGTCCGCAACTGCGTAGGAGTGCATCTGCGCCGCCGTGGGGGATGAAGGCGTCTGGGATTCCAAGCGACATCAAAGGGGTGGTGAGCTCCGCTGCTTGTAAGCAGGCGGCAACGGCGGTTCCTGCGCCACCGGTCAGGGCGTTTTCTTCCAACGTGACCAACAACGCATGCGCGCGCGCTTGTTCAAGGACGGCCTCCCGGTCCAGCGGTTTCACGAAGCGCATGCTCAGCACAGTCGCGTCCAGTTCCTCAGCGGCCTCGAGTGCGGCAGTCAGTGGTGCACCGAAGGCGAGCAGGCAAACCTTGCTGCCCTGTCGACGGAGTTCCGCTTTGCCCAATGGCAGTGCCGCATATGGGTCGCTTGCGGGCGTGCTTGAGGCAGAGGCGCCGCGTGGGTAACGCACGGCTGCCGGGCCGGGGTAGTGATAAGCGGTGTTGAGTAGGCCTTGGCATTCAGCGGCATCGGCTGGTGTGGCAATGACGAGATTGGGCACGCAGTGCAAAAAGCTTAGATCAAAGCTACCGTGATGGGTGGGGCCATCGGCACCGACGAGTCCGGCGCGATCAATTGCGAAGGTGACATCCAGATTTTGTAGGGCGATGTCATGAATCACCTGGTCGTAGCCACGCTGCAAGAAGGTGGAGTAGATCGCCAATACAGGTTTCAAGCCTTCCGCAGCGAGGCCGCCACAAAACGTGGTGGCATGTTGTTCGGCAATGCCCACATCATGGAAGCGCTGCGGGAATGCTTCGGCGAAGCGCACCATGCCCGAGCCAACGCCCATCGCAGGTGTAACGGCAACCAGCTTTGGATCGATCGCAGCTTGCGCGCAGAGCCAGTCACCGAAGATCTGAGTGTAAGTGGGTTGGCTTGATGATTTGCTCAGCGTTTCGCCGTTGTCAGGGTCGATCTGTGCTACACCATGGTATTTAGAGGGATCCTGTTCGGCGGGCTTAAAGCCACGACCTTTTTGGGTAATGACGTGCAACAAACGTGGGCCGGGTAGATCGCGTGCGGTGCGCAATACCTTCAACAATGCGGGCAGATCATGGCCATCAACCGGGCCGAGGTACTGAAACCCAAGTTCTTCAAACAAGGTACCCGGCACCACCATCCCTTTGACGTGTTCTTCCGCGCGGCGCGCAAACTCCCAGACGCCGGGCACATGCTTGAGGATGCGGCGGCTACTTTCACGTAATGCGGTATAGGTATTGCTGCTGAGAATGCGGCCGAGGTAGCGCGACAACGCGCCGACATTCTTCGAGATCGACATGTCGTTGTCGTTGAGTACAACGAGCAAGTTCGCCTGGGTGACACCGGCATGATTCAGGGCTTCGAAGGCCATGCCGCCGGTGAGTGCGCCATCACCAATAATCGCAACGCAACGCTTCGGATCGTTTTGTTGTTGTGCCGCGATGGCCATACCCAACGCAGCGCTAATCGATGTGCTGGAATGTCCGGCGCCGAAGGAGTCGTATTCGCTTTCATCACGCTTGGTGAATCCGGACAGCCCGTCTTGCTGGCGCAGCGTACGCATGCGTGCGCGACGACCGGTCAGGAGTTTATGCGCGTAAGCTTGATGGCCAACATCCCAGACCAAGCGATCATTTGGGGTGTCGAACAGATAATGCAGTGCAAGGGTCAGTTCGACGACGCCCAGGCTGGGCGCGAGATGACCGCCGGTCTGACACACCAGATCAATCAGCTCGGCACGGATCTCCCCGGCAAGCTCCGCCAGTTGTGCGGGTTCCAGTGCACGCAACTCATGCGGACTCTGAATGCGATCGAGCAGCGGGGTGCTATGGCCGTGATTCATGGCGATGCCATCGAGAGTCTTAATGATCGCGTTGAATTACATAGTGCGCGAGGCTACGCAATGGCTCGGCACGTTGATCGAAGCCGGTCAGTGCCGCGAGTGCCTCATCGCATAGACGCTTGGCTTCAGTGCGCGCTTCAGCGAGGCCGAGTAAGCGTACGAAAGTGGCTTTGTTTGCAGCAAGGTCAGAACCGGGGTCTTTACCGAGACTGGCGAGGTCACCGGTGACATCAAGGACATCATCCCAAACTTGGAAGGCGAGGCCTAAGGCTTTGGCGTAGCGATCCATGGCTTGTGCTTGCGGGTCGCTCGTGGGGCGGGCCGCGCAGCAGCCCATACGCGTTGCAGCGCGGATCAATGCGCCGGTCTTGCGGGTGTGCATGTCGCGCAAAATGTTGAGGGTGGCATCTTTGCCGGTGAGGGCCAGATCAATTGCTTGGCCGCCAGCCATGCCCACCGCACCCAGCGCATCCGCAAGCACTTCGACCATGCGAATCCGGACATCACTAGGGAGCCCCGATTTTGCCAATTGTGCAAAGGCTAGCGTGTGCAAGGCATCGCCGGCCAAAATCGCATTGGCTTCACCAAATGCGCGATGTGTGGTTGGACGGCCGCGACGAAAATCATCATTGTCCATTGCGGGGAGGTCGTCATGCACGAGCGAATAGGCGTGCACCAGCTCGACCGCACAGGCCGCTGCGTCCAAGGTGCGGGGGTCAGCGCCGAGCGCATACCCGCTGGCATAAACGAGGAAGGGGCGAATGCGTTTGCCACCGACCAGACCGGCATAACGCATGGCCTCAGCGAGCTGGGGTGGTGCGCCGACTTCGAGTTGCAGCGCCGTTTTCAGTGCGCGATCGGTGCGCGCGAGCCAAGACTGTGCCAGGGCGCCTTGAGGAAACGCAGCGTGTTCAGCAGAAATGGCGGCAGCGGTCACGGCGTTTACAACAGAATCAGAGGTAAGGTCGGATGGGTGTTTTGGCGACGCTTAGGCGTCAACGTCGGAATCAACGTCTGGAACGAGGTCCTCGTACTGATCTTCGGCGGCAGTGGCGCCGCGTCGGCGCAGAACTTCGACTTTTTGCTCAGCAGCATCGAGGCGTACACGGGCAAGCCGCACCAACTCAACCCCGCGTTCATAGTCGTGCAGGGCCGATTCCAGCGAGCCTTCGCCCGCTTCCATACGCGTCACCAGCGTTTCGAGCTCGTTTAGCGCGGTTTCGAAGTCAAGCGCAGGCTCGGATGCACTCGGGACGGTATCGGAAGTTTTTTTGCGTGTCGGCATGGCGAAAGGATACGGCAAAGTGGGCCGCCTTTGTGGATAATCCCGCTCCCAATGAAGCGTACTTTTCTATTTTTCCTCCAGTTTCTAGGCCCACTTACGCGTCTATTTTCTCGGCTATTCGCTGTCCGCATCGCGGCGCTGTTGCTGCCCCTTGGGCTGGGAGTAGCGCCCGCCATCGCGGTGTATGACCCTTTTGCCAATCCCAATGACAATTGGGGCAACGACTTCGAAGAGGCTGAGCCTTGGAAGGAAGGCGATTGGGCGCTACCGGCTTGGCCACAAGCGCCTAATTTGATTGAGTTTTCTGTTGATAAGGCGCCGGCTCGTTACCGCCACTACCTCGATGCGAATTCGCTGACGATTGGTGAAGACGATTATGTCGTGCGCTATACCGTGGTGATTGAAACGGGTGGTGCGCGCAATGTGTTCTATGACGGCGTGCGCTGCGATGCGCATGTGTTTCGTAATTATGCCTTTGGTATCAACGAAACCTTCACAGTCAATGAGAAAGCGGATTGGGAAACGGTGACGAGTTATGGCATTGGGCGCTTTCGGCGCACACTGCACGACTACTTCTTCTGCAATGGGCTGTATCCCTACAAGTCCAAGCAAATCTTGAATCGCTTACGTTACCCGCCGAGCAATAACAGCGGCGCCTGGTAATTCTGTGACCTTCAGTTAAGGATAGATGTGAACGCCAAGACCTATGATGCTGCCGCGATTGAGGTTCTTACTGGGTTAGAGCCGGTGCGTAAGCGTCCTGGGATGTACACCGACACTACGCGGCCGAATCACTTGATTCAGGAAGTCATCGATAACAGTGTCGATGAAGCGTTGGCTGGGCATTGCGATCGGATTGAAGTCACGATCGGGAAAGAGGGTTCAGTCACAGTAGTGGATAACGGTCGTGGTATGCCGGTGGATCTTCATCCTGAGGAAGGCATACCTGGTGTCGAAGTCATCCTTACGCGTTTGCATGCAGGCGGGAAGTTTTCCAACAGCAACTATCAGTTCTCCGGTGGCCTGCATGGTGTTGGCGTATCGGTGGTCAATGCGTTGTCTAAGCATCTTGAGGTTTGGGTGCGGCGTGATGGCAATGAGTACAACATGGCCTTCGCCAATGGTGAGCGCAAATCTTTGCTGGAGATTGTGGGTTCGGTCGCCAAGCGCATCACCGGCACTACAGTGAAGTTTTGGCCGGATGAAAAGTTCTTTGATTCACCCAAAATTTCGCTGACACGTCTGCGTCATTTGTTGCGCGCGAAGGCGGTGCTCGCCCCGGGCCTGACGGTTGTGTTGACCGATGAGAAAAGTGGCGAAACCGATGAATGGTTTTATCAGCAGGGCCTTTCTGGTTATCTGTTGGAATCGCTAGGGGATCTCCCAACCTTACCGGCCGAAGACCCCTTTACGGGCGCAGGCAAGGGGGGCGCTGAGGCCGTGGAATGGGCCTTGGTGTGGTTGCCGGAAGGTGCAGGCGAAGCCGTTGCCGAAAGCTATGTGAATCTGGTGCCGACTGCGCAGGGCGGTACCCATGTGAATGGGTTGCGCACGGGCTTGACCGAGGCGCTGCGCGAGTTCTGTGAGTTCCGTAACTTGTTGCCACGTGGGCTCAAACTTGCGCCTGAAGATGTGTGGGAGCAAGCAGCGTGGATTCTGTCGTTGAAGATGTTGGATCCACAGTTTGCCGGTCAGACCAAAGAGCGCCTGTCTTCCCGTGAAGCTGCTGCGTTTGTCTCCGGCATGGTCAAAGACGCGCTAAGTCTGTGGCTGAATCAGCATCCTGACGAGGGAGAAAAGATTGCCGAGTTGGCGATCAATAGTGCACAGCGGCGCACGCGTGCTGCCAAGAAGGTCGAACGGAAGCGCATCACTTCAGGGCCCGCGTTGCCGGGCAAATTGGCCGACTGCACGCTGGATGACGTTAATCGCACTGAGTTGTTTTTGGTGGAAGGGGATTCTGCGGGCGGTTCCGCTAAGCAGGCACGCGATCGTAGCTTCCAGGCGGTGATGCCCTTGCGTGGCAAGATCTTGAATACGTGGGAAGTGGATTCAGGGGAGATCCTGGCGTCGCAAGAGGTACATGACATTGCAGTGGCCTTGGGTGTCGATCCGGGCTCGCCTGATCTCACGAGTCTGCGTTATGGCAAGGTTTGTATCTTGGCGGATGCCGATTCTGATGGCGCACATATTGCGACTTTGCTCACCGCATTGTTCCTGCGTCATTTCCGTCCGCTGGTAGAGAACGGCCACGTGTTTGTGGCGATGCCGCCCTTGTACCGCATTGATGTCGGTAAGGATGTGTTCTACGCCTTGGATGAGTCGGAAAAGCAGGGTGTGCTGGACCGTCTTGAGGCGGAGAAGCGTAAAGCCAAAATTAGTGTGACCCGCTTCAAGGGTTTGGGTGAAATGAATCCGTTGCAGTTGCGTGAAACGACTATGGCCAGTGATACGCGTCGTTTAGTGCAGCTTTCGATTGAGGCCAAGGATGAGGCTGAGAACATGCTCGACATGCTACTTGCCAAGAAGCGGGCGGGCGATCGCAAGGCCTGGCTCGAGCGGAGTGGCAACCTCGCTGAGGTTTGATCTCGAATTAAGTCCGAATCAAGACGCCATGGCGCTGCAACAGCGCCAGAATGCTGTTGAGGTTGTTGTTCACGAGCCGATCGAGCTTCTTTGCGTCGGCTTGTTCAGTTCCTTCCAGTCCGTGCAGAACGCCATCCGGTTGTAAATCTGTCAGCAACTGTTGTGCGGTTTGCGCGTAGTTACGCGAGCCATCGAGCAGTTCCACCACGCGTTCGGAGAACGCATCCAGTTCGAGCGTCGCGTGATGACGGGTGCCGATGTGGCCAATGCCATGCTTTTGACTGATGCGCGCAAGCGCATTTACCTGAAGTACATCGTGTTGTAGATCGATCTGTATGGTTTCGATCGTCTCTGGCGCGCGCAAGCCGAGATGGCCTAAGACCGCAAGGCTGAACAATTCTGCTAGCAAGCCATCGGCCATGTTCGGATCAATGCTCTGGTTGTGTTGCTGCATTAATTTTGCGGCTTGATCCCAAATCATTTCCAGGGTCAGCGATTGTGGGTAGGCCGCATGCAGTGCGGCGACGGCTGCACGTGCGATGGGTTGCTGCACTGCGACGCGCTCGCCATCCTCAGTAAAGAATTCCAAGGCTTTCGCGCGGCGCAGATCGAGTTTTTGCGGAGGTTGTACGTTGCCTAAAAAAGCCAGCTCAGGCAGGGCGTTGATGCCAGGATGGTCGAGTGTCTCGAGATCAGCGCGACAGAGTAGGGCCTGGCGGAAATTGCGATTTAAGACGAAATCAATGGCTTGTTCGCGGTGAATACGGTCGGAGCGGTCCGCCAGAAATTGCGCAGCCGTTTCACCTAGGGTTTCCGGATAGCTATGACGTAAGTCGGCCTCACAGACAAAACGTAGCCCTGCGGTTTTGGCATCGGCCACGAAGTCGGTTAGAAGGAAGCTGTGATTGCACTCAGCTAGGTATTCATGAAACAGATAGCTGGGATGGCTCTCTTGTAGGCGCTTAATCTCGTGGCGCAGATAGGTCGAACTCAGTGTTTCTAAACCCTTCAGGCCCGCCGCGTAGGTGGGCAAAAAAGCCTGTGCTGCGGCGAGCTTTTCTGCAGGGTCTTCGAGATCGCGGGTTTGCCACATCAGTGCGTCGCGCAACATGCCGCGCATGCCCCAACCCGGTTTCGTGTTGTAGCTGATGTAGGCAATTCCTTGAGGGCTGAGGCAGGCCTGACATAGCTCGAGAATGCGGGTGCGCACCGCATCCGGGACCCACGAATACACACCATGAACCAGGATGTAATCGAAGTGACCGAGTGCCTCGAGATTCAGTTCGAGGATGTCACCAACCTCAATACGGATGTTCCGTAGTGCCAGGTCGTTGAGGATGGCTTGGCCTTCCGCAACTTGCCGGGGCGACAGTTCGATGCCTAAAAATTCAGCATTTGGGTAAAAGAATGCGAGCGGTATGAGGTTGCCGCCACGTGCGCAGCCGAGTTCGAGTACCCGTGCCTGTGCGGGAAGTGTGGGCTGGAGGCCATGCAAACGGGCTAAGGCGTACAGATGCCCGGGATGGGTATCGGCAAACGGGGTGCTGTCGTATGGGATCGCGTTGTAACGGGCCGCTTCGTCCATGCGTTCTCCTGTGCGGACGAGCGCAGTTTGCGATGCTACAGGGGTGTTGTCGACGGTTTTTTGCGGTATGTTGCGGCGCTGTTGTGAACCCTTCGGGAATACCCCGAATCTAGGAATTGGGAAATGGGCGAAGTCCTTGCTATGAGCGGCGAATTCGAGCGCATGCCGCTGCGCGATTTCACCGAGAAGGCTTACCTCGATTATTCGATGTACGTGATTCTCGACCGTGCTCTGCCACATGTTGGGGATGGCCTTAAGCCGGTGCAGCGTCGCATCGTCTATGCGATGTCTGAGCTCGGTTTGTCGGCGGCCTCGAAGCATAAGAAGTCGGCGCGTACCGTCGGTGATGTGATTGGTAAATATCATCCACATGGCGACAGCGCGGCCTATGAGGCCATGGTGTTGATGGCGCAGCCTTTCTCTTACCGCTATCCGCTGGTCGATGGTCAGGGCAACTGGGGTTCGCAAGACGATCCGAAGTCCTTTGCGGCGATGCGTTATACCGAGTCACGCCTCACCAAATACGCCGATGTGCTGCTGCGCGAAGTGGGGATGGGAACCGTGGATTGGGCGCCCAATTTTGATGGTAGCCTGCGTGAGCCAGCACTGTTGCCGGCGCGTCTACCTAACATTCTGCTGAATGGTGGCTCAGGTATTGCTGTGGGCATGGCTACCGATATCCCGCCGCACAACCTGACCGAAGTCGCGAGCGCCTGTATTCATCTGTTGCAAACCCCGAAGGCAACGCTGGACGAAATCATGAAGATCGTGCCAGCCCCAGACTTCCCGACCGAAGCGGACTTGATCACGCCATCCTCTGAAATTCGCGAGATCTACGAGAAGGGTAATGGCAGCGTGCGTCTGCGTGCCCGATGGAAGCGCGAAGATGGGGACATCATTCTGCACGCGCTGCCTTGGCAGGTTTCTGGCGCCAAAATTCTTGAACAGATTGCCAATCAGATGCGGGCTAAGAAGTTACCTTTGGTTGCCGATTTGCGCGATGAATCCGACCATGAAAATCCAACCCGCATTGTGATCGTGCCGCGCTCCAATCGGGTAGATGCCGAGCAGTTGATGTCGCATTTGTTTGCGACCACTGATCTTGAACGTAGTGTGCGTATTAACCTGAACGTTATCGGCTTGGATGGCCGCCCGGGCGTGAAAGGCCTGCTGCCACTGTTACAAGAGTGGCTGGTTTATCGCGAACAGACGGTAACGCGTCGCCTTGAGCATCGTCTCGAAAAGGTCCGCGATCGTTTGCACATCCTCGAAGGCTTGATGACGGCGTACCTCAATATTGATGAGGTGATCGCGATCATTCGTCAGAATGACGAACCGAAACCGATCTTGATGGAGCGTTTTGGGCTTAGCGATCGTCAGGCGGAAGCGATTCTGGAATTAAAACTGCGACATTTGGCCAAACTTGAAGAGTTCAAGATTCGTGGTGAGCAGGATGCATTGGAGAAAGAACGCGATAATTTGGAAAAGACGCTGGCGTCAAAAACCCGTTTGCGCACATTGATCCGTAAAGAGCTCGAAGAAGAAATTGAAAAGCATGGGGATGCGCGGCGTTCTCGTTTGATCAAAGATGCTGGAAATGCACAGGCGATTGATCTCGCCGCGCTTGCGCCGGCTGAGCCGATGACCGTGGTATTGAGCCAGCGTGGTTGGGTACGTGCGGCGAAAGGCCATGAAGTCGATCCAAATTCTTTGTCGTATAAGTCTGGGGATGGCTTCTGTGCGGCCGCGCAGGGGCGCAGCAATCAACAAGCCGTATTTATGGATAGCACTGGGCGAAGCTATAGCGTACTCACGAGCTCATTGCCTTCTGCACGTGGTCAAGGTGAACCCTTGACCGGACGTCTGAGTCCGCCAGCTGGCGCGACTTTCCTCACGGTGGTGATGGGTGAAGACGAAGATCGTTACCTAATTGCGTCGGATGCGGGTTATGGCTTTGTGGCGAAAATGGTCGATCTGCAGTCGCGTAACAAGGCCGGTAAGACCTTGCTGACCCTGCCGAATGGTGCGCGGGTTCTGCCCTTACATAAGGTGAATGATCTGAAGACGGATCGTATTGCGGCGGTGACGAACGAGGGTCGCATGTTGGTGTTTGCGCTATCCGAGCTTCCAGAGATGGCGCGAGGCAAGGGCAACAAGATTATCGGAATTCCTTCGGCCAAGGTTGCTAGTCGCGAAGAGTTTGTAGTGGCTTTGGCGGTCATCCCGGTGGATGGCAAGCTGGTGATTACCTCGGGTAAGCGCAACCTCACACTGAAACGGAGTGATTTGGATCACTATATGGGTGAGCGTGGGCGTCGTGGGGCGAAGCTGCCGCGTGGTTTCCAGCGGGTTGAAAGTATGGAGATGGAAGCGTGATTCAGTTGCGCGGTGTGTTGACTCAGGATCAGGTTGCGACCGTACGTCGCATTCTCGATGTGTCGAACTGGTTGGATGGGCGCAATACCGCGGGACAGGTTGCGGCCAAGGTTAAAAATAACCTGGAGTTGGATCCCGAAGCGGAGCATCGTGACAAGTTGATTGAGGCCTGCATGGGTGCGCTGTACGGGCAACCTCAGTTTTTGGCCTATGCACATCCATCGCGCGTTTCTACACCGATCTTTGCACGTTACCGCCCCGGCATGACCTATGGGGATCATGTTGATGATCCGGTGATGGGTGGGCAGGACGGGAGTCCGCATTATCGTTCGGATTTGTCCATGACCCTGTTTTTATCCAATGCCGCCGACTGCGAAGGCGGCGAGTTGGTGATTCAAACCGCATTTGGCGACCAGCGGATCAAGCTGGATGCTGGGGATGCGGTCATCTACCCATCGGCAAGTGTGCACCGAGTCGAGCCGCTGATCAGCGGAGAGCGCGTGGTGATGCTGACCTGGATGCAGAGCCTGATCCGTGATACGGCGCAGCGCGAGCTGCTCTATGGCTTATGGCAAGCGCGTGAAGATTTATTGGCGAAGGATCCTGAAGCCGCGGCAAGTAAACAGGTTGAGATCAGCTACGCCAATCTATTGCGCATGTGGGCAGAGACTTAACTGAAGCGTAGCCACAGCATCCATAGCGATCCGATCAAAAAACACAACGATCCGATCGTGAATAAGACATAGACCCAGATTTCACCGTTCATGCGGTCACCGCTTGTGCAAACGCGTGGAGAGACTGCGGCGATTTTGCGGTGTGGGAGGTTCAGTCTTCAATCACTTCCAGTGCAACCGAGTGAAATTTCTTTTCCGACGGATCCAGTCGGTAGCCCTGCATTTCCAACACGCCCTTGGTGTTCAGTGAGATGATCAGGTAGAGCGCGTCGGGATAAGCGGCCTCATCGGCATCGCGTTGGCTCGGTACGGCAGGTGCGTGCGGATGCGAATGATAAATCGCGAAGAGTACGCGTCCCTGTTCGCGCATCTGCCGTAAGGCATCAATCTGCTCGGTAGGGTCCATTTGAAACAAATGCCCGCGTTCGTGCGCGACGTTGCGGATCGGCCAGACCTGTTCGGGATGGAGCTGGTCTTGCACAAAGACTGCGCCTATCAGTCCGCAGATTTCTTCCTCAGATTTGCTTTGCGCCAGGGTTAGGACGCGATTGACCAACATGCGTGGCAACAAGACCGGGCCTGATGCCGGCGGCGTCCTCATATTCATACTGGGGGGTTAGAGGTAATGGCGCCAGTGCTCGGGACGTTCATCCTTGGCGTGGCGTATGCGCTGGTAGCGATTAACGAAGGCCTCACGTGGGCAACTGGGTCCGGATTGTCCGCAACCCCAGTTCGCACGTTGACATTCTTCGGTGTGATAGAACAAAGCCCGTAGCAGACGGAAGTAGAGACTGTTATCGAGCTTGAAGCCGACATGCCGCAGGGCATCTTCGATTTGTTCAAGACTGATAACACGCAAGTCGTATTCCAGCTCAATCCGCTGCGGGTCTTTGAGGTTGACCTTCTGTACGCCTTCAATGTCGCGTAAGAGTTCAACCGCAGTTTGTGCTTGTTCAGGATCGGGATGACTCAGCTTGAACGCGATCTCGCGCCGCTTGATAGCTTCGCGGGGACTGATCGAATCGCAGGCGCGCGGGAGTTGATCCATGGCTGGATCCTAGCCCGGTTTTAGGATGCTGGCTAGCGTTGTGTGTTAGGGGTGTTGGCCGCCGGTGACGCGAGGGTGTCCGTTGAGGTCCTTGCGGGTGGTGATCTGCTCAAAACCGGCTTGTTGGAACAGTTCTTGCACGGCGGCCTCTTGATCATAGCCATGCTCGACCAGCAGCCAGCCTCCTGCGTGCAGGCGTTGTGGTGCGCCGGCAATGATGGTGCGCAGCGCATCGAGACCATCCGGGCCAGAAACCAGCGCCAGCTTGGGTTCATGCATGACATCCCCTTGTTCGAGGTGGGGATCGTTTTCGGCAATGTAGGGCGGATTGCTCACAATCAAATCGAAACGGCCGATTTCGGGGTCTTGTGCAAGCGCTTCATACCAAGAGCCTTCAAGAAAGCGCACACGACCGTTATAGCCATATTTTTCTGCGTTTCGATCGGCGACATCCAAGATATTCAAGGATTGGTCGGTGGCAATGATTTGTGCGTTGGGTAGTGCATTGGCGGTGGAAAGTGCGATGGCACCCGAGCCAGTGCCGAGATCAAGAATCATGGCGTCGTGTTTTGCACATTCCAGTGCCCAGTCGACCAAGAGTTCGGTTTCGGGGCGAGGAATCAGAACGTCTGGAGTAATGAACAACTCCAGCGCATGAAAGCCGGCGCTATTCAGTAGGTACGCAACAGGGGTTCCGATTGCACGCTGTTCGATCGCAGTGCAGTAGTGAAAGGCCTTGAGGTGATCCACTTCAAACTCGGGCTTGGCATGCAAATCGGCGCGACTGAGGTGAGCGTAGTGGGCCAGCAAGATTTCGCTATCCAATGCGGGATCGGCATGCGGATCATTGCTGAGTGTGGCGCCTAATTTTTGGCGACCATAGTCAAGCAGTACGGCGATGGATGGGGTATTGATTTGCGCGGACATAGAATGGGCTCCTGCTTTTTTTTGTTCAGTTTGCCGGATAGACCAAAAAACTGCCAAAGAGTGCCGCAGCGCGGACGCGTGAATGGCTGATTAATGACAGAGTAATGACGTTAATGGCCTAGTGCCGCGAGTTGTTCGGCCTGATGTTCCTGAACCAACGGTTCAATCACGCTGTCGAGGTGGCCTTCAAGAATGTCCTCGAGTTTGTACAGCGTCAGGTTAATGCGATGGTCAGTCATACGCCCTTGCGGGAAGTTATACGTGCGGATGCGCTCGGAGCGATCGCCGCTGCCAACCAGGCTTTTGCGCTCTGCCGCTTGTTCTTTTTGTTGTTTTTCTTGTTTTTGAGCAAGCATACGCGAGGCAAGCAGGGACATCGCCTTGGCCCGATTTTTATGCTGCGAGCGTTCTTCTTGGCATTCCACCACGATGCCCGTGGGCAAGTGGGTGATGCGAATTGCAGAGTCGGTTTTGTTAACGTGCTGGCCGCCGGCACCGGATGCACGATAGGTGTCGACCTTCAGGTCGGCGGGATTGATATCTACAGATTCGACTTGTTCGACTTCAGGCAGGACCGCCACGGTTGCAGCCGAGGTGTGAATGCGGCCTTGTGCTTCGGTAGCGGGTACGCGCTGTACGCGATGCGCACCTGATTCAAACTTTAGGCGCGAGTACACACCATCGCCAATCAGACGTGCAATGATCTCCTTGTAGCCGCCATGCTCACCCTCGCTTTCGCTAAGGATCTCGACGCGCCAGTTTTGTTCTTCCGCATAGCGGGCATACATGCGGAACAGGTCGCCAGCAAAAATTGCAGCTTCATCGCCGCCTGTGCCGGCTCGAATTTCAAGGAATACATTACTGGTGTCGTTCGGGTCTTTTGGCAGCAACAGAATTTGCAGTTCGGCTTCCAGCTTTTCATGACGTGCTTCTGCGTCAGCCAACTCTTCTTCTGCTAAGGTTTTTAATTCGGAATCGCTCTCACGCAACATTTCGCGTGCGGTCGCGGCATCGGCTTCGGAATGCAGATAGGCGTTCCAGGTTTCGACCACGGGCGTGAGTTGTGCATGTTCGCGTGAAAGATCGCGGAAGCGCTCGGTGTGACTCACGGTTTCAGGATCCGCTAGAAGCACATTCAGCTCTTCTAGGCGTTGGGCGAGGCCCTCGAGACGAGTGCGCAGACTGGTTTTCATGCCGTGTTAAGACGCGGAACGCGAGGCATCGGAGGATGCGTTTGCCTCAGCAGCACTGTCCTCGGTGTCTGATGTGTCGTTGTGTAGACCATAGAAGCTGCGTGCTAGTTCGAGGGTCTGTCGATCTTCGCGGGTTGCGGCTTCCCGCAATTGCACGCAGGGCTGGTGGGTCAGTTTATTTGTGAGCTGAGTGGCTAAGACTTCCAGTACGTGATCGGCTTCTTGTCCGGCGCTTAACATAGCACGGGCTTTTTCCAGCATTTCATCGCGTAATTGATCGGCTTGGCTGCGGAAGACGCGAATGACATCTACCGCATCTTGTGCGCGTAACCAATCCATAAAATGTGAGGCTTGGGTTTCTACGATCTCTTCGGCTTGCATTGCGGCTTCACGGCGTGAGCGCACATTTTCTTCAATAACTTCACGTAAGTCGTCTACGGTATAGAGATAGACGTCTTCCAAATCTGCAACTTCCGCTTCGATATCGCGCGGTACGGCGATGTCCACCATGAACATTGGGCGATGCTTGCGTCGACGCAATGCAGATTCCACCGCGCCCTTACCCAGAATTGGCAGCGGACTGGCGGTTGAAGAAATCACGATATCCGCTTCGGGCAGATGTTCCGGGATGTCTTGCAGCGCGATCGCATAGCCATGGAATTCATTGGCGAGTTGATGCGCACGCTCAACCGTGCGGTTCGCAACGATCATGCGGCCGATGCCGTTCTCATGGAGATGGCGTGCGGTAAGTTCAATGGTTTCGCCTGCCCCGATCAGCAAGACCGTCGATTGTTTGAGATCGCCAAAGATCTGACGAGCGAGACTCACCGCAGCGAACGCTACTGAAACTGGGCTGGAGCCAATCGCCGTATCCGTGCGCACTTGTTTCGCCACCATGAAGGTGTGCTGAAACAAACGATTCAGCAGTTTGCCGATGGTGCCGGCGTCTTGTGCAGTCGCAAATGCCGTTTTCATTTGCCCCAAGATTTGCGGCTCGCCCAAGACGAGCGAGTCGAGCCCGCTGGCGACGCGCAACACGTGCTGGATCGCGGCCTCTTGGCTGTGGGCATAGACGAATGCGCCCAACTCTTTTTGGGGGATGTTGTGGAAGCGGCTGAGCCAGGATTCAACTGCGGCGCGCTTGCCACCGAGCACATTGCAATAGATCTCGGTGCGGTTGCAGGTAGAGAGGATGACTGCTTCATCGACCTGACCGTCCGCAGTCAGCTCGGAAAGAGCCTCTCCCATGCGCTCGGGGGCAAACGCCACCCGCTCCCGGATATCGACCGGAGCGGTTTTGTGGTTAATGCCGAATGCGAGCAGGGCCATGGCGGTCGTTGGGCTTCCATACGGGCCGCGCGGCAAAGCCGGGCGGGCCATCGAGAGTCGTGGAGGATTAATTTTTTGGGGTAGCCGGGCATTCTCAGCGATGCAAGAGGCGCAGACAAGGACGGCGCTGCGTATAGGGTTTGAAAGAGGGCCTGATAAGAAGCCTCCCAGGAAGCGCAGCCGGCCACCTTCCGTGGCTACAATGCGGGCATGAATTCCATTTTCTCGAATCGCTTGCGCGCGGCTTGTGCAGCCTTGCTTGCGGCCACCTTGCAGGGCTGCGCGACGGCGAACGGTCCCGTCTCAGCGCCTATGCAGGTGGACGAGATGCCTGCAGGAGCCGATGCGGTGGTTGGCGCAGATCCAGCAGCAGGGCTGCGTTTTACGCCAGTCGATCCAGATCTGGCTCATGCCGAGGCGATTTTTGCGGTGATGCAAGCCGAGCTGGCCGCGCAACGCAAAGATCTACGTGCGGCATCGTTGCTTTATTTGCGTGCAGCCAAGCTCTCTGGGGATGTGGCCGCAGCCATTCGTGGTACGCGTTACGCCGTGCATGCCAATGCCAACGATCTGATTTATCCAGGATTGATGTTGTGGGTTGAGCTCGGTCGGCCCGAGCATGGACGAGGCGAGGCTGGACGTGAGCGCGCTGAGCTTGAGGAGGCGTTGCGCTTGCGCGCCTTGCTGCGGTTGCGCGCCGATGAGGCCGAGGCGGCTGAGCAAGATCTGGTCGAATGGCTTGCGCTGGATCCTCAAGCCGAACGCGAAAGCATCTGGAATCAGATTCTTGGCTTTATGCCGCGCGACCCAGAGGCCAAGCGGGGCGATGCCATGCTTGCGCGCCTACGCCAGCGCTACCCCGCAGACATTCATGCCCAGCTCAGCTGGGCGCGTTGGCCGGTGTTGCATGGTGATCTCGAAGAAGGTCAGCGTCGCCTCGATCAATTGTTGCGTGAGCAGCCGGATGCGATCCCGTTGATTGTGTTGCGTTCACGCATGTTGTGGGACACCCAGCAACGCGAACAAGCCGATCAAGTATTGCGTGACGCGATTGTGCGTTTGGCAGCAGCTGAGGATGTATTTGAGCTACAGATGGAGCTGGGGCGTCTGCGTGTACGCGCCGGCGATCGTGCGGGAGCGCGTGATATTTTCGCTCAGGCCTATGCCTTGCAGCCTGCGAACCCAACGGTGCTGCGCGCCTATGCGCTGTTGTTACAAGAAGCCGAGAGTTATGCGGAAGCCGAGACGCTGTTTTTGCAGCTGCGCGAGCAGGAAGGGCATTACGCCGAAGCGAGTTTCTTGTTGGGGCAGTTTGAAGATATACGCAAAAACCCTGAGGCCGCGCTGTCACATTACGCTGTGGTTCCGGTTGGGCATGAAAACTATCTGACCGCACGTCTGCGCATGGCGGTATTGCTCGCAGATGAATCGCTCGATGCGGCCTTGGGTGTATTGGATGGGCTGGAAGAAAACCTGCCAAGTGAGGCGCGCATTCTGCAATTGCGCGGCGCGTTGCTCACCGATGCAGAGCGCTATGCGGAAGCGGTCGAGATTTTTACTGTGTTGATTGATGCGGTAGCAGCCGATTCCGAAGCGGGTATTGATGCGCGTTATGCGCGCGCGATGGCCTATGAGCGCTTAGATCAGTTAGACGCGATGCAGGCCGACTTGAAGGCGGTACTTGTGCAAGACCCAGAGCATTACCACGCACTGAACGCGCTGGGTTATACCTTGGCCGATCGCTTGCCAGCGCAGGTGAATGAGGCGGTGGCTTATTTAGAGCGTGCCTTGGCGCTCAAGCCCGATGATTTCTATGTGCTCGATAGTATGGGCTGGGCACAGTACCGCTTAGGTGAACTTGATCAGGCATTGGGTTATTTGCAGCGGGCGTGGGCAAAAAAAGTGGATGCTGAAGCCGGCGCACATCTCGGTGAAGTGTTGTGGCAGCTGCAACGTCGAGACGAGGCTTTGGCGATTTGGGCACAAGCCTATGCTGAAAATCCGCAACAAACGGTCTTGCTTGAAACCCTGCAGCGCTTTGCAGTTGCGGTAGATCGTCTGCTGGTGGGGCCTGCGTCGTCGCAGCAATCGCCGGAAGTCTCGACAGATGCCATTCGTGCGCAATAAAACGATGCGGCGCGTCTTTAGTGCGCATCGTGTGCGTGTTTTTGCTGGGATGCTGACATCGGCCTTGCTGTTGAACGGATGTGCCGCACTCTCCCGTCTTCAGGTTGCCACGGAATCCTTGGATCCTGCGCTGCTCGCCGCAGCACAAGTGCGTTTGCAAGCGCATGCGCAACTCCAGCAGTGGACCTTGCGCGGTACGCTCGCCATTCAAGAACCTGAGCGTTACACCTCGGCGCGCATTCATTGGCAGCAACACAATCCATCCGAGCTTGAGTTGCGAGTGCAGGGCGGTTTGGGTGCGGGCGCAATGCGTCTTGCTGTATCTGCTAATGAAAGTGTGTTGTGGGTCGATGGCGAAGAACGGCATGCGGCTTCTCCCGAGGTCTTGCTCCAACAACGCTTGGGTTTGAATTGGCCGATTTCAAATCTACAGAGCTGGATTCGTGCTTTGCCTCTCACAGATGTGGCTACGTATAACCGTCGCATCGACATGCAAGGTGATTTGTTGGCGTTTGAGCAATCCGGATGGCGTATTGAAGTGGTGCAGCGTGATGAAACGTCGGGGTTGCCTAAACGGTTACGTTTGACACCGTTGGATGATTCCACGGTGGTGGTGTTGGAATTTGCAGGTCTGCGCTGGCAGTTGGAAGCGGCATGAAGCGCTCGATGGAGTGGCCGGCACCCGCCAAGCTCAATTTGTTTTTGCACGTGATCGGTCGGCGCGCAGACGGCTATCACGAGCTACAAATGGTGTTTCAGCTGCTTGACCGTGGCGACATGCTTGATTTTGTCGTGCGCGCGGACGGACAAATTACGCGCCAGCCAGAAATCCCCGGGGTGCCGATGGAGCAGGATCTGGTCGTGCGTGCGGCGAAGGCTTTGCAGGCCGAGAGCGGTTCTGCGCAGGGTGTGGACATTTTTTTACACAAAACCTTGCCGATGGGCGGCGGTTTGGGAGGCGGCAGTTCGGATGCAGCGACCACCTTGGTGGCGCTGAATGCCTTGTGGGACTGTGGGTTTTCGGTTGATCGACTGGCTCAAATGGGCTTGTCGCTGGGGGCCGATGTGCCGGTATTCGTGCGTGGGCATTCGGCCTGGGCCGAGGGTGTTGGCGAAGCCCTGACCCCATTGGATTTGCCAGAAGCGCTTTTTGTGGTGATTTGCCCGCCGGTTTCGGTTGCGACCGCTGAGATCTTTTCTGCGCCGGAATTGACACGAAATACCCCGAAAACGACAATACCGC